>NZ_JAYJLK010000063.1:0-7931 GCF_051948795.1 Acinetobacter sp. Lyrl_1 | reverse complement strand
TTATGGAATTAGGCCGAGCTCATACCCAAGTTGTCACTTAAATTTAAACAACTTAGGAAAGCTCTATCTTTAAAATCTTTATGCAACAAAGCCAACCTATCGTTAAAGGCCTATTTCCACAATATAATTTTTGAATGAATAAACCTACACCTAAAATCTATCGAACTACCAATTGGTCTTCATACAACCGAACGTTCCAAAACCTGAGTCCTTGGTAGTTAAAGTGAACCGTACTGGGTTAGTCTCCGACAAATCCGGTACGGTTCAGTTATTCTTACCTGAAATTGATGTGAGCTTATAGAGACAAGGTAAATTTGCAAAAGTGCCGGCTATTCAGTGTTCATTGAATGTTTAATTTAATTTATTAAGCTTGACCTTGGAGTGGCTCTAAGCCTTATACTTGGTACAAATTTTTCGATTGTTATGATGATGCGTTCTACTACATGGATTACAGTCTTGGTTGGATTGTTCATGTTCCAAAGCTTTTGGAATGTGGCGGCGGCCTTTTGTGTCCATGAACAACAGCCTCAATCACAGCAGAGTTATCATTTTGGTCATCACCAAAATACCTTGTGTGCCAGCGATAGTCGTCAACACGATCATAATGGACAGTCAGAAAACATAAAAACATTCAGTAGCGATTTAGAAATCGGTGAAGATCATCAAGATCATCTACCATCGATGACGCATTTGATTGTACAAAATGAAAAAGTAGATGTGTTTCATCCAAGCTCTGAAGTTAAAGTGAATCCACAATTTCATTGGAAAAACAGCTATCAGGCTCCTGACCTGTTTCAACAAAGCCCACCTCCCGAATTTTCCCCGCTCATGGTGGGGTAGCCTAAAACATTCCCACCACTTTTATTATTTAAATAAGTGGGAAAAATCATGTCTTCACAATCAATTATACTCTTGCGTCATAGCTTGGTTGCTTGTATATGTGCAGCGGCTATGCAATATAGCTATGCTGAAAACGTTACCAGCTTTGAATCCGCTTTAGCAAAAGTACAAAGTTACCAGACTCAAGACAAGCTGTGGCAACAAGTTCAGCAAATATCTGAATTGAATATTCAGCAAAGTCGGTTATGGCAGAATCCAAGTATAAGTTTAGAACAGTCTGGCTTTGGCTCAGGTCAAGAACAGGAATTCAATGTTGGCGTTAGTCAACCTCTAGATCTATTTGGTCAGCGTAAGCTGAACCGGGTGATTGCCAATACCTCGAATCAACAAATCCAATTGCAACAGCAATTATGGAAGGCACAAAGCCAACTGATTGTTAAATTTGCATGGTCGCAATTTGCACTTGCTGAGGTTGAGCAGTCTGCTTATTCAGTACAGTTAAAAACAAGTAAAGCCAATCTGGACAGTGCCCAGAAACGCTATCAGGCAGGCAGTATTGCCCTGGTTGATTTTGAGCGTACCCAAATTGAAGCGCTAGAAATCCAACGACTTTATCAGCAAGCGATGCTGAATAAACAAGCTGCCGGTCGTCAGCTGTCTAATTTGTGGGGGGGAGAAACATCTTCACATCTTCAATTGAATAAAACCGCTATCCCTTGGCCAGAGCAAAGTCTCCAAACTGTGCAACGGTATATTGCTGAAGGGTGGCTAGAAAAATTCTATGCCTTGAACATTCAGCAATCGGATCATCAAATTGAAAATTTAAGAATTCAGGCACGTCCCAATCCGACTTTAAATGTAGGCATGAAACGTAGCAAAACCCCTAATGAAAGCAACGATACGACTTTGGCAATCGGCGTGGCTATTCCACTGAATATTTTCAACCGCCAGCAATATGCGATCCCGATGGTCCAGCAACAGCAAATATTGCTGAACCAACAGCAGCAGCGTGAGCTGAAGCAACAAATACTCAATATTGCCAACAGCATGCATCAGCTCAAAGGTTTACGTAGCCAGTTCGATGCCACAACAGCACAAGTTACTTTGGCGACCAAAGTTCAGAGCCGTACTTTACAAGGGTTTCAGGCAGGGAAACTGTCCATTACCGACGTTCAGCAAGCAACCACCCAACTGCAGAATCTTCGATTGGGTCAATTACAAATTCTACGTCAAGCTTGGCAAACTGCCCTCGCAGCTGAGGCACTCAGTATTGGCACAAGTTATGAAGAAATTAGCCGTTCGGATGCCTATACACAACTGAATAAAAAGGCAGTCGAAGCATCGCAAAATTTAATCAATGGGGGAGCACGATAAAATGAACGCCAAGCAAAACGGAAAAATATCCCAGTCTCTCATGATTGCAATTTTGATTCTGATTACGGTCTTGGTCAGTCTGGTTATTTGGTTAAGTTCAAAAAAAACTGAATCTGAGGGGCATGGTCATGATGAGGGAAATGCCGAACATTCTGATGAAGATAGTTCTGAAGAAGGACATGCTGAAGAAGGCGAAATACAACTGACCAGCCAACAAATGGTTGAACAAGGTTTAAAAGTTGCTGTTGCATCCACAGGATTGGTTGAAAAGCTGACAACCCTGCCAGGTAAATTGGTGGTGAATACCGATCAACAAGCGCATATATCGCCTAATTTTAGTGGTCATGTCGAGCAGGTCAATGTGGCTTTAGGACAGAGCGTGCAAAAAGGACAAACGCTGGCTGTACTAATCGTGCCTGAACTGATCGACCAACAGGCAAATCTGCGTATGGCACAGGTGAATCTGGATTTGGCCCGTAAAGATTACCAGCGCGAACAGCAACTCTGGTCACAGGGGATTTCTGCCAAACAGGATTACCAGCGTGCCGAAAATGCCTACCGTCAAGCGCAGATTACTGTCCAGTCCTCACAAGCACGTTTAAATGCATTAGGTGCAAGTGGCAATAACAATGGGCGTTTTCTGATTAAAGCACCGATCTCTGGGGTGATCAGTCAAAAAGATATTGTGGTCGGTGAAAATGTGCAACTGGCTAATCAGCTCTTTGTCATTGAACAGCTGAAAGATTTATGGCTTGAGTTTAATTTGCCGAATCAATTCTCAGGTCAACTGCAAGCCGGGCAAAAAATTGACTTTAAAGTGAATGATTCAGATCAAATCTATAAAGCTACTGTACAAAGCTTAACCTCTCAGGCAGATGTACAAACAGGGCGTCTGGTGGTGCGCGCAAAACTCGATGCGCAAGCTACTGAGTTGCGTTCTAATGTGTTAGTGAGAGTGTTGATTCCGGAAGCTACAGCAAAATCAGCCCTTCGGATTCAAAAGTCTGCGCTGCAAAGTATTGAAGGTGAAGACAGTATTTTCATCGTAGATTCAGAACAAAAAGGTCAAGTCCACTTAAAAGCACAGAAAGTGCAATTGGGGCAGGCTTCAAGTGATGGACAATGGCTTGAAGTGATTTCTGGGCTGACTGAAGGGCAGAAGTATATCGCTCAAGGCAGTTTCTTGTTGAAATCTGAATTAGAAAAAGACGAGGCAGGCCATGAACATTAATTCTGATCTGCCAAAACCAGAAGGTTTATTCGAACGAATCATTCAGTTTTCCATACAAAATGCGATTTGGGTGTTGCTCTTTGTCTGTACCTGGATTGCGGTCGGGGTGTATAGCTATCAGAAACTCCCGATTGATGCTGTACCCGATATTACCAATACCCAAGTCCAGATTAATACTCAAGCCAAGGGTTTTACTGCGCTTGAAGTCGAACAGCGGATTACCTATCCCATTGAAAATGCCATGGCTGGCATTCCGGATCTGGAGCTTACCCGTTCCATATCCCGTTATGGACTCTCTCAAGTCACCATTGTCTTTAAAGATGGGACTGATATTTATTGGGCCCGTCAGCAGATTAACCAACGGATACAGGAGGCGCAATCTGAGTTGCCTGCACAAATCGCACCGACGATGTCCCCCGTTTCTACGGGTCTCGGTGAGATTTATCAATGGGTACTGAAGGCAGATCCGAATGCGAAAAAGCCGGATGGAACTGCATACACGCCGATGGATTTGCGTGAGATTCAGGACTGGATTGTGCGTCCTCAACTGCAACGTGTTAAGGGAGTTGCAGAGGTCAACAGTATTGGTGGTTTTGAAAAAACCTATGTGGTCTCTCCCGATTTAAACCGGATGCAGCAACTGAATATCTCATTAGAACAACTGCAACAGGCTTTAGCGCAAAATAATGAGAACCGAGGTGCAGGTTATATTGAAGACAATGGTCAGCAACTGACGGTACGTGTACCGGGTACATTCAATGGGCTTTCTGATATTGAGAACACCATGCTGGGTAGCCCAAATGGCAGCCCAATTCGGGTTGGTGATATTGCGCAAGTCTCTATTGGGCATGATTTAAGAACCGGTGGGGCAACCTATAACGGCAAAGAAACCGTTTTAGGGATTGCCATGATGGCGATGGGTGGAAATAGCCGGACTGTTTCTAAAGCTGTGGATGCCAAGCTTCAAGATATTCAGAATAGTTTGCCTAAAGGGGTAGTGATTGAAACGGTGTACGACCGTACTACCTTGGTTGAGAAGGCGATTAAAACCGTTCAGAAAAACTTGGTAGAGGGAGCAATCCTGGTCATCATCATTCTGTTCCTGTTTTTAGGGAATATCCGTGCTGCCTTGATTACTGCCTGTGTCATTCCACTCTCTATGCTGTTTACCTTAACCGGGATGGCACAGAAAAATATCAGTGCCAATCTGATGAGTTTAGGTGCACTCGATTTCGGCATCATTGTCGATGGTGCTGTGGTGATTGTCGAAAACTGTATCCGGCGTTTAGCCCATACACAGCAACTGTTAAAACGACCTCTCACACAAAGTGAACGCTTTAAGGAAGTTTTTCTGGCTGCCCGCCAAGCACGTCGTCCTCTTATTTTTGGTCAGCTTATTATTTTGGTGGTGTATTTGCCGATTTTTGCTTTAAGTGGTGTAGAAGCAAAACTATTTCATCCGATGGCTTTAACCGTTGTTCTCGCACTGGTGGCAGCTATTATTTTATCGATCACCTTTGTGCCCGCTGCAGTTGCTTTATGGGTTAAAGGGGAGATCAAAGAAACGGAAAGCCGTTGGATGATCTGGCTCAAAACCCGATATCAACAGATATTGGATGGAGCCTATCATTACAAAGCGGTGGTTTTAACTTTTGCCATTTGTCTCCTGGTCATTACGGGTCTGCTCAGCACGAAGATTGGCAGTGAGTTTGCACCCCAGCTGAGTGAAGGTGATTTTGCGGTACAGCAATTACGTTCTCCAAGCACAGGCTTGGAAGAGTCTTTACGTATTCAGGAAAATACCGAAAAGCTTTTACTGAAAAACTTTCCCGAAATTAAAGCTATATTTGCCCGTACCGGGACTGCTGAAGTGGCGACAGATGTGATGCCACCGAATATTTCCGATGGTTATATCATGCTGAAACCACGTGAGGAATGGCCAGATTCAAAAGAAAGCCTAGATGCACTTCGAACCCGAATGGAAGCTTATCTTGCGACAATTCCCGGCAATAACAGTGAGTTTTCTCAGCCTATTGAGCTACGTTTTAATGAACTGATTTCAGGTATACGCAGTGATGTGGGGGTGAAGGTTTTTGGTGATGACATGCAGGTTTTGAATACTGAGGCTGCAAAAATCGCGAAAATCATTCAGCAAGTCGCAGGTAGCAGTGCGGTGAAAGTTGAACAAACTTCGGGTCTACCTTTACTCAATGTAGAGATTGATAAAGCTTTAGCTGCCCAGTATGGCTTGAGTGTGAAATCTATTCAGGATGTGGTGGCTGCAAGTATTGGTGGACAAAGCGTGGGAGAGATTTTAGAAGGCGATCGTCGTTTTGATTTTGTTATCCGTCTTGGAGAGCAAGACCGTAGTGTCGCATCTGTTTCCCAGTTACCTATTCAGCTTCCAAATGGTGGCAGTATTTTATTGTCGGATGTCGCGCAAGTCTCGACCATTGAAGGAATCAACCAAGTCAGTCGAGAAAATGGTAAACGCCGAGTTGTGGTTACAACGAATGTTGAAGGGCGTGATTTAGGGTCTTTTGTTTCTGATGTACAGACACAGCTCAAAGCATACACTTTGCCAAGTGGTTATTGGATAGAATATGGCGGTCAGTTTGAAAATTTGGCTTCAGCCAAAGCACGGATGCAAATCGTGATTCCACTGGCTTTAATCACTATCTTTATTTTACTGATGGCGGTCTTTCACAATGTCAAAGAAAGTCTATTGGTCTTTACCGGGGTACCCTTTGCCTTGACCGGTGGTGTGCTGTTCCTTTGGCTAAGGGATATTCCATTATCGATGTCAGCTGGAATTGGCTTTATTGCCTTATCTGGTGTTGCAGTCCTCAATGGACTGGTAATGCTGACCTTTATTAAGGAATTAAGGGACAAATATCCAGTGCATAAAGCCGTGTGGCAAGGGGCTATTTTGCGCTTAAGACCAGTGTTGATGACAGCTTGTGTGGCTTCACTGGGTTTTGTACCAATGGCGCTGGCAACCGGAACAGGGGCTGAGGTTCAACGGCCACTGGCAACCGTAGTGATTGGCGGGATTATCTCTTCAACATTACTAACTTTGGTGCTGTTACCCGTGCTTTATCGTTGGATAAATGAAAAGAAAGTTTCTTAATCCAATAGATTAGTCGATTTACAGCAGAGATATTGGCTGTTATCCAATATCTCTGCTCATCATAAATAGAATAAGGAAAATATTTTATGTCAGAACATCATGATCATAGCCATGCGGTTGTTACTGAAGAAAATAGTAAGAAGTTAATGGTTGCCTTAGGTTTAACGACTACTTTTTTAATAGTAGAAGTTGTCGCTGCTTTTATTACCCAAAGTTTGGCTTTGTTATCTGATGCAGCTCATATGTTTACTGATGTAGCCGCTTTAGCTATTGCTCTTGCCGCTATCAAAATTGGTAAAAAAGCCGCAGATGATAAAAGAACTTTTGGCTATCAGCGATTTGAAATTTTAGCGGCTCTGTTTAATGCGGTGATGCTTTTTGTGGTAGCAATATATATTGTATATGAAGCTTATCAACGTTTTACGAATCCTGCTGAAATTCAAAGTGTTGGAATGATGATTGTCGCGGTCATTGGTTTGGTCATAAATTTGATTTCAATGAAAATCCTTTCTGCTAGTGCTGAAGGAAGTCTAAATATAAAAGGTGCATATTTAGAAGTTCTTAGTGATGCTCTAGGATCGATAGGCGTGATTATCGGAGGAATAGTTATTTATTTTACCCAGTGGATGTGGGTTGATACCGTAATCGCTGTGTTAATTGGCTTCTGGGTCTTACCTCGAACTTGGATTTTATTAAAACAAAGTATTCATATTCTGCTTGAAGGAGTTCCTGATGAGATTGATATTGAGTCGTTAAGAAATGATTTATTGAAGCTAGAGGGCGTTGAAGGGATTCATCAGTTGAAAGTCTGGGCTATATCCTCAAGAAATATTCATTTAACTGCTCATTTGGTTGCTCCGAATAGCAATACAGATCAACTCTATCAAAAGGCCTTAGAAGTTCTAAAACATAATCATAATATTACTGAAATTACGTTACAAATAGAAAATACGAAATGTAATACATTGAACCAACATAAACACTAATTTGGACTTTAGTCTTCATATAGATGTTTTGTGTAACTTTAAAGTATACCCTAAAGTTACAATCTGAAAGTTCATGAAATTATGTATCATTTAAATGATTTTTAATCATAAGTAACATGTAACTTTAGTGTTAAAGAATTATAATTTACGAAATTGTTCATTTTTATCCAATTGGGGCGTGAAAAAGTGAAAGGCCAAAAAGTAGGGTATGTCCGGGTAAGTTCTGTCGAGCAAAACACTGGACGTCAACTTGAAGGAATTGAGGTCGACCGGATTTTTGTTGACCGTGCTTCAGGTAAAAATACTGACCGACCTAAATTTCAGGAAATGTTGAACTATGTCCGGGAAGGGGACAGGGTGATTGTACATT
>NZ_JAYJLK010000062.1:0-7996 GCF_051948795.1 Acinetobacter sp. Lyrl_1 | reverse complement strand
TAAAAACGGATTTGGCAAGTCTTAGAAGTTAATGTTGTCAACTTTTATCCTAGTAACTCCATTTCTTTAATTTTAATTCCATATTGTTTTGTTGTGGATTAATTTCTAAAATTTGCGCAGCATCTGCGCGCCAATCGCCTAATACAATTCTAGGTTTGCCGTGTTCATTGTGAATATTTGGACGATGCGTATGCCCATGAATTAACACATCTGCATGCTGCAAGGCTTGTGACACAGCATCTGCATTTACGTCCATGACGTCATAACTTTTGACTTGATTGGCTTGCTGACTTTTTTTGCGGAAACCTTGTGCAAGTTTTTGCCGAAAAGCCAAAGGTGTTTTCTTTAAAATCCCTAAAATGATGGGATTGCGAATGATTTTACGGAATTTTTGATAGGACACATCATCGGTACACAGTGCATCGCCATGTTCTAAACGTACCTGTTGAGAACCAATATGCAGCGTGTACACATCGGGTAGGAGTTGCCCTGAAAACTGATCTAGAAATTTCTGACCTAAAGCAAAATCTCGATTGCCGACAATAAAGTAAATATGATTACCAGCAGCTTGGCTAAACTGCTTTAAATGTGCAACAACTTCATCGAGCCAAGGCGCTTTGTAATCATCGCCAATCCATGCATTAAACCAGTCGCCTAAAATATACAGTTGGGTGTTTTTATTTTGATAAGCGTCTAGCAAATCTAAAAACCCCCGAACAAGTCGAGGGTGATTTGGTGACAAGTGTAAATCTGCGATAAACAGATAGGTCACGAATTATTCCTTGGAATCTCCCGAAATCCCTCTTTTAAAAGAGGGATTTCTCCTCCCTAAACGAATTTTAAAGCAGTACTTTAAAATGATGTGCGTAAGCGAGGTCGGGTAAGATTCTTATTCAGCAATGATTTTTGCAGATTCAATCACCACATTTTCTAGTGGAACATCTGCGTGATAACCACGGTTGCCAGTACGCACGCCTTTAATTGCATCTACAACGTCCATACCTTCAACAACTTTACCAAACACGGCATAACCCCAACCTTGTGCAGTTTTGCCTGTGTGGTTTAAGAAAGAGTTATTTTTTACGTTAATGAAGAACTGTGCAGAAGCAGAGTGAGGTGCTTGGGTACGTGCCATTGCAATTGTACCAACATCGTTGCTTAAGCCGTTGTCTGCTTCGTTTTCAATCGCATCACGTGTTGCTTTTTCTTTGAAGTTTTCATCCATGCCACCGCCTTGGATCATGAAACCATCAATAACACGGTGGAAAATTACGCCGTCATAAAAACCATCACGAACGTATTCTAAGAAGTTAGCAACTGTAATTGGTGCTTTTTCAGCGTTCAATTCTAAAACAATACGACCTTTATTGGTGTTTAATTCGACTTGAGGAAAACTCATTGTGTAATCTCCTAAACATGGACACGAATGCCATGGGTTTTTTGGTTGAGAGAAGCATAAGCAAACTGTAAACTACAAGGCAAGTAAAAACGTTATTTTCTTTGTTAAAAACAAGGAAAAGCGTTCTAATGGGTGATGTATGCTTCACTACTGAAGTTTCTGTAACCTAGTTTATCCAATTTTATTTTAGAAGTGATTTTATTGCTATGAAGCCAAATGATGTTGTTGCATCTCTGCCAAACACCCCGACACCAAGTTCAAATGCCTCTGTCGATGCTGTGCAGCAAGAACAACAGCCGGGCTTAGACTTTATACGTCAAGTCATTACCGATGATATTGCGGCGGGTCGCACTCAGCAGGTGGTGACACGTTTTCCACCTGAGCCGAATGGTTATTTGCATATTGGTCACGTGAAAGCAATTTGCTTGAACTTTGGCATCGCACAAGAATATCAAGGGGTGTGTAACTTACGTTTTGATGACACCAACCCAGATGCAGAAGAACAAGAATATGTTGATGGTATTGCCAATGACGTGAAATGGCTGGGTTTTGAGTGGAATGGCGAACCACGCTATGCATCAAGCTATTTCGATCAATTATATACATGGGCAATTCAGCTGATCGAACAAGGCGATGCTTATGTCGATTTGCAAACCCCTGATGAGATTAAGCTCAATCGTGGTTCTTTTGTAGAGCCGGGTAAAAATTCGCCATATCGTGATACGCCAGTAGCAGAAAACTTGGCTTTATTTGAAAAAATGCGCAATGGTGAATTAGGCGAAGGTCAGGCAGTACTCCGTGCCAAAATTGATATGGCTTCACCAAACGTACACATGCGTGATCCGATTTTGTATCGTGTTTTACATTCATCGCATCACCAAACGGGCGATAAATGGAAAATGTACCCAATGTATGATTATGCGCATCCATTATCAGATGCCATTGAAGGCATTACTCATTCACTATGTACTTTAGAATTCCAAGACCATCGTCCATTCTATGATTGGGTGGTGGAAAAGGTGAAATCCGAGGCTGTGCCGCGTCAGTATGAATCTAGCCGTTTGAATATTGATTACACCATCACATCTAAGCGTAAATTGCGTAAATTGGTTGAAGGCGGTTTTGTGAATGGTTGGGATGACCCACGTATGCCAACAGTGGTAGGTATGCGTCGTCGTGGCTTTACACCAGAAGGTTTGCGTGATTTCTGTAAGCGTGTAGGTGTGTCTAAGTCGGATGGTATTGTGGATGTGGCAATGCTTGAATATTGCATCCGTCAGTCATTGGAAAATACTGCAGCACGTGGTATGGCGGTGTTAAATCCACTTAAAGTGACTTTGACTAACTTGCCAGAAGCATTAGATTTGGTCCATGCACGTCATCCAAATGTAGATATGGGTGAACGTATCATTCCGCTGACTTCTGAAATTTACATTGACCGTAAAGACTTTGAAGAAGTGCCGCCTAAAGGCTTTAAGCGTTTAGTGCCTGAAGGAGAAGTACGTTTACGTCATGCTTATGTAATCAAGTGTGATGAAGTGATTAAAGATGCTAACGGCGAAGTCATTGAGCTGAAATGTTCAATTGACCCTGAAACTTTGGGCAAAAACCCAGAAGGTCGTAAAGTAAAAGGCGTGATTCACTGGGTCTCTGCAAGTAAAGGCGTTGCGGCAGAAGTTCGCTTATATGATCGCTTATTTACCGAATCTGACCCAGAAGTGGGCGATGATTTCTTGGCGAATCTAAACCCTGAATCATTGACGGTGGTACAAGCCATTGTTGAACCTGCATTGGCAAAAGCACAACCTGAAGATCGTTTCCAATTTGAACGAGAAGGTTATTTTGTTGCAGATCAATACGACCATACAGCAGAGAAACCTGTGTTTAACCGTATTTTAGACTTAAAAGACAGCTTTAAGCCGGGTAAGTAAAATCTTATTTAGGTTTTAGCTTGTAATATAAAAGCCCAATTTGATCAATTCAGGTTGGGCTTTTGATTTTGTCTTTAAAATATTTTATAAGATACACAGTGTCGCTAAAATGGCAGCATTAGCGGTTTTTATGTTGTTCCTGCTTCATCAGGATTTGCGGTAACTGCATTTTGGCTTTGTCGCGTAGTTTCTTCTTAATATAGAGCACTAAAGCAAAGCAAGTGGTGGTCAGGGTCAGCATCATACTATTCATATAACTCATCAATGAGCTGACATACCCAATGGTGGTCAAACGATCCATCATCTTAAATACTTGCGGACTGCTTTCTACACCTGTAATAGCCCAAGTGCATAAATGTTCACAGTTATTCATAATCAGATGATAATTATTTTCGTGCATTCTAGAACGCATACGACGCACCACTTTGCGGCCTTTATACTTGGGCGCATGATACGACTGCACAATAATATTTTTGCCGTGACTAAACTTTTCAATACTGGTCATTTCAATCGGGTGTTTTTTGAAAAGATGTGCGAAACCCGAATAGTGAATCACGCGACCACGCCCAGCATAGATGCCATGATGGCTATAGCCGAAATGTTTCACAATTAAATGTGCCCCTAAAGGAAATCGTGTTTTCTGCTTGAGCATCGTACGCTTGACCAATAAAGTAACATGAGTAGAGAAAAGAAATCAGGTTTTATAGTGTACTGCGTCTGACGCAAATATGCGATAACCCATTCAGTTATATGCACAATTTGTAACATAGCAGGTATGGAGATGATAATGTTTCGTTCTCGGTGGAAGTACTTATTACTCAGTTATTTATTCTGGACGCCTGCTGCACAGGCGGAAATTCGCGCATGGACGGTCAATAACAGTAAAATCAATGCAGATGTGGTGGAAGTGACACAGTTGTCACAGTTAGGCTTATATCTGAAAGATCGGCAAGGGAAACCATATCTGCAAATTTCACAACTACAAAAAAATCTACAGTCTTGTGAAAACATGCAATTTGCCATGAATGCAGGCATGTTTCATCCAGATTATTCGCCTGTGGGTTTGTATGTGGAACAAGGACGACAACTTAAAAAGCTGAACCGACAGCAACAGGGATGGGGGAATTTTTTAATTCAGCCCAATGGTGTACTGGCGTGGAATCATCAACGGGTGTTTTTAGGAACAACCCAACAATATGCCAATCAAGCGTTCAAAGCGCAGTATGCGACACAGTCTGGCCCAATGTTAGTTATTAATCGCCAGTTAAATTCACGTTTTTTGGCAGACAGTACTTCTTATAAAATTAGAAATGGGGTTGGGTTAAAAGACCAAAGCCTGTACTTTGTGATTAGCAAGACGCCCGTAACTTTTCATCAATTTGCCACCTTTTTTAAAGATGAGCTGCAAACGCCAAATGCCTTGTATTTAGATGGTTCGATTTCTACGGCGTATATTCCGCAATTACAACGTCATACTCATCCACATCGCAATTTAGGTCCAATTTTAGCTTATATAGATCATCAAGGCTGTAAACCCTAACATTGGAATTTGGTTTTGGCTTGGCTGAATTTATTGTCCAATAAAACCTAAGGCTGTGCCTTGCATCCTGCAGATTTTGACTGCTTCTTCGCTTTTCATTTGTTTGACTTCATTTTCAAATTGCTTTTTTTGTTGTTTAAGTTGCTCATCTGAAATACCCATGTTTTTAGCAAAACTTTCCATTTTCTCCCAAGTTTCGGCACATTCTTTCGGCATTGGGCTACAGGCTGTTAAACTTAGGCTGAGTAGGGCAAGACAGCTAAGGCTAGTTTTTTTCATTGTCATTTTCTCTGTTTGAATAATTCGAATTTATTGGTGTGATGATTATGTGTAGAAATATTAGCGCATGATTATGAAGATATGATTGACTGCGTTTGAAAAGATTAGCGTTTTTGTGCAAGTTCAAGCACGTGTCGCGATTTATAAAATTTATCGTTCTAATATATATGCAGCCATTAAAAAAGGCACTTAGTTCAACTAAATGCCTTTTTTATCATATTCCATTACTGGAATGGTAGATGCTGGAGTTCATTTAACTCTTTGCGGCTATAACCTCGCGAAGCGAGAACCTTCTTAATCCCGATAATGACATCTTCATCTGTGGCTTTGGTTAAAGCTTCGAGAAGTTGTTCATTTGTCTTGCAAGAGCAATCATTTTCAACACAAGCAATTTGATTTTTATGCTCGTTTTGCTGTTCTGTAGAGAACAACTTTTGCCAAAAACTCATAGAGCCTTCATTCACAACCTAACATAGATCGAAATATAGCCAATATAAAAAATAAATCAAGTCGACCTAAGTGATAAAAGCAGCAATCGAGTTGCAGAATTTTCGATGATATTGCATTTTTTTAACGAAATTATGACAGTTAAAGGGCTTGTAATGCTTTAACTGATTCATTTACATCATAATATTTACAAGTGCTAAAAAGGAGAACTTGTAAATATTGAAGAATAATGCAACAAATTGTTTAAATCTTTTCCAGTAAAACACCCGACTCAACATGATGGGTGTATGGGAATTGATCAAACAGTGCAAATTGCGTCACTTTATGGCTTTGACACAAGGTTTTTAAATTGTCATGCAATGTGTCTGGGTTGCACGAAATATAAATAATACGCTTAAAACGCTGTAGGAGTTTTAAGGTGTCATCGTCAATTCCTGCGCGTGGCGGATCGACAAAGACCGTATCAAAATCATAACTTGCAAGATCAATGTTCGCTTCTTGCAAGCGGCGGAATTCACGCTCACCGTTATAGGCTTGAGTAAACTCTTCAGCCGATAAGCGTGCCACTTGAATATTCTCAATCTGGTTTTGTTCAATATTCCACTGCGCTGCATATACCGAAGATTTAGCCAGTTCTGTGGCAAGTACACGACGGAAACGAGTCGATAGCGGCAGGGTAAAGTTACCATTACCACAATAAAGTTCTAATAAATCTTGCTCAGAATATTCGGCAACCGTACATGCCCATTCCAGCATTTTTTGGCAAACTTGCGCGTTTGGCTGGGTAAAGCTGCTTTCAATTTGCTTATAGGTATAAGTGCGCTCAAAAACCTGTAATTGTTCAACTACATACTCATCGGATAGCACGAATTTTTGCCCACGGCTGCGTCCAATCAGTTTAATGTTTAATGCTTTGCTCAAAGCTTGGGCTGCAGGCTCCCAATCAGATTCAAGTTTGCGGTGATAAAGCAGTGAAACCAACATTTCGCCACTTAAAGTCGCTAAAAAATGCACTTCAAATAAACGAGCCGATAATACGGGATCGGCTTTCAGGGCGGCTAACAGCTTTGGCATTAATAAGTTAATGCTGCGGTCTGCAATCGGAAACTCATCTACACGAATAACTTTTTTCTGCTTATCTTCACTGCGTTCAAACATGGCATAAAACAGATCATCTTCAATATGCCAAATTCGGAACTCTGCCCGCATACGGTAGTTGTGTTCTGGTGAGGCAAATACTTGCAAGGCAGGCGGGTTATATTCGGCAAATTGGGCAGAAATACGGGCAACTTTTGCATCAAGTTGTTGCTGATAAGATGAGGTCATATGCAGTAAACATCACAAACACAGAGAAAGAGCGATGGTAACAAAGTTTTAAAGAGATACCTAAAACTATTATGAAAATGATGCAATCCTGCAAGATGTCAAAATAGCCTAAGCATGTTGATGACATCTTACAAGTGGAAAAATTTAGATACTGTAATTACTTTAAACTTGATGTAATTGATCGAACAATTGCTGAATGCCCTCAGTGGCAGTTTTGGAAATCCGTTGAAATTGAGCAGGAAGTTGGGCTTGCATGGCTTTTGGGTCAATATAATAAGCCTGACAATTTGCAGGAATTTCGTGTACTAATCCAGCAACAGGGTATACCACCAAACTTGTACCAATCACAATAAAAATATCGGCATCTTGAATCAAATCCAGTGCTTCTTCATAGGCAGGAACTGCTTCGCCAAACCAGACCACATGCGGACGTAAAGGATAGCCTTGTGGGCAAAGATCCTGTTGCAAGTTCAGCGAGTCACCTTCAATTGGAAAAAATTCTGTCGTGTATTGTGCATGAGGCCCTGAGCTTTTGGCTAAACGAATATTGCCGTGTAAATGCAAAACTTCTGAACTGCCTGCACGTTCATGCAAATCATCAATATTTTGGGTGATCACTTGTACATCAAAATCATCTTCAAGTTCAGCAATTAAGCGATGCGCCAAGTTAGGCTGCGCATTAAGAATGTTTTTACGACGTTCATTATAAAAGCGTTGGACTAATTCAGGATTCCTTGCCCATGCTTCAGGACTTGCGACATCCTCCACGCGATGTTTTTCCCATAAGCCATCACCATCTCTAAAGGTGTTGATTCCACTTTCTGCGCTCATACCTGCACCCGAAAAAACCACTAATTTACGCATGTTTTATTCTCTTGATGGATGGTTAGATTTGAGTATAAGTGCCGAAAATAGAAACACAAATCTACAGCTCATTTTTTCAGAATTTTAAGTATCTAAATATGTGAAAGTTTAGTGTTGTCTATAACTTTGCTGAATAATTGAATCAAAGTTCACTTTTTATTGCTTGTTATTTCATTTTAATGATAGAACATAAAGTAAAGTAGTATGACG
>NZ_JAYJLK010000061.1:0-8415 GCF_051948795.1 Acinetobacter sp. Lyrl_1 | reverse complement strand
AAACTTAGCCTTAGCCATGTTCATCTTCCTCGTTTACGTCGAACACAATGCTGAGTAAAACTCTGCCCCGACATATCGCCTAAAAAACTAGACACCTAATACTTGAAAAGCAGACTAATAAGCCTGCTTTTTGAAAATCTTGTGCGAATAATCGCTAAACTGTATCTGGAGCTCTTATCGAGATTTGAACTCGAGACCTCTCCCTTACCAAGGGAGTGCTCTACCACTGAGCTATAAGAGCGACAAATCCTTCGATGGAGCGGGAGACGAGGATCGAACTCGCGACATGCAGCTTGGAAGGCTGCCGCTCTACCAACTGAGCTACTCCCGCATCTATGTTGGTAATTACCACTTCTATCGAAGTTAATGGTGGTGGGAGAAGGATTCGAACCTTCGAAGCTTACGCGGCAGAGTTACAGTCTGCTCCCTTTGACCGCTCGGGAATCCCACCATTTTCACACTTACTCAGTGTTCGTTCTTTACTTAACAACTCAAACTCCCTAAGATGGTGCCGGCACACGGATTCGAACTGTGGACCTACTGATTACAAGTCAGTTGCTCTACCAACTGAGCTATGCCGGCGTTTCTTAGTGTTTCGTACGTTTCGTATCGGAACGGTGTGCAGTTTAGCAAAACTTGAAATCCGTGCAAGTGTTTTTTTCAAAAAAAACGCTAAAAACTCATAAAATCAATCCATTTGATGATAATTCAACCGCTTTGATCACTGCGCGAGCTTTTATTTGGGTTTCATTCCATTCAGATTCAGGATTTGAGTCCGCAACTAGACCTGCGCCTGCCTGTACATAGACCTTATTTTGACGAATAACACAGGTACGAATCGCAATCGACATGTCCATTTCGCCATGCCAGCCTAAATAACCAACAGCACCACCAAAAACACCACGTTTTACAGGCTCAACTTCATCAATAATTTCCATGGCACGAATTTTTGGTGCACCCGAAAGTGTCCCTGCAGGGAAAGTTGCCTGAAAAACATCCAAAGCATCGACATCGTCACGCACTTCACCTTGCACATTGGACACAATATGCATGACATGCGAATAACGCTCGATCACCATTTGATCAGTCACTTGTACTTTACCAATTTTGGCGATACGCCCGACATCATTACGCCCCAAGTCAATCAGCATTAAGTGTTCGGCAATTTCTTTTTCATCCGACAACAAATCTTGCTCAAGTGCCAAATCTTCTTCTTTGGTTTTACCGCGCGGGCGTGTACCTGCTAAAGGACGCACAGTGGCAATACCATTTTCCAAACGCGATAAAATTTCAGGTGATGAGCCGACAATATGAAACGGCTGATCATCGCCCAAAGTTTTGCCTTGTACCAAGAATAAGTACGGCGATGGGTTGAGATGGCGCAAAGCACGATAAACCTGTAACGGCTCACCATCAAAATCTGACACCATGCGATGTCCAGGCACCACTTGCATAACATCGCCTGCACGAATGTATTCTTTGACGGTATCAATGGTCGCCAAGAATTTTTCTTTGCCTGTAAGCGATTCAAAATGTGGTGGCGTATGTTTTTCTGCTTTTAGACTAATCGGGGTTGCTAAAATTTCTTCTAGTGCATCGAGTTGTTGTTGTGCCTTGTCATAAGCATCTGCCTGCGCTGCATCGGCATGCACAATTAAGAACAAGGTATCTTTTAAGTTATCAAACACGATGACTGTTTTAGACAACATCATCCAAATATCAGGCAAACCGACTGGATCTGCTGCAGGCACGTTTTTTAAACGCGGTTCGATATAACGCACTGCATCGTAACCAAAATAACCCACCAAACCACCTGTAAAGCTTGGCAATTCAGGCAAGTCAGCTTGCGTAGGCACTTTAAATTGCGCTTGAAAATCGCGGATATACTGAAACGGCTGTGCACAAGTTTGTTTTTCGATTGAACCGTCAGCATGTTGGATGGTGAGTTCACCCGCATTACAGGAGAAAACTGTAGATTCACCCAAACCAATAATTGAATAACGTGCCCAGTTTTCACCACCTTCTACAGACTCAAACAAATAGGCTTGTTGATGCTGCTTCAAACGTGCAAATACCGACAATGGAGTTTCGGTATCGGCCAAACGCTGGCGATATACAGGAATGAGGTTGTAGCCTGCTGCTTTAAGTTGTTCAAATTGAGTCAGAGTGGTCATGTGAAGCTCTCTATATTTCGATGTAGCAATGTTTTCGATAAGACGAAGTGAAGGACGGTTGTAGATTGACTAGCGTCGCCATCGAAATATGGGCATTACAGCCTGACTCATATTGATATCCTTTATAGCAATTAGCGTAAAATTATTTGATTTTTGAATCTTAAATATTTAACAATTCAGTTAAATTATCCACAATTTGTTGCGGCTGACAATTGGCAATCGGCTCACCATGATTATAGCCGTAGCTGACCACAATACAATCAATCCCCGCTCGACGCGCGGCTTCAACATCATTAGAAGAATCACCAATCATCAAGACTTGAGACTTCTCCACTTGATAATGTTCAACACAATGCAGCAATTGACGCGGGTGTGGTTTACGCTCCTCAAAGCGATCTCCACCAATCACATCAGCAAAATAGTGTTGCATCTCTAATGCTTCAACAATGGCACGAGCAGGTAGTTCAGGTTTATTGGTCACACAAACTAAGGTTTTTTGTTGTGCTTTTGCCCAGTCCAAAAATTCAATAATGCCCGGGAATGGTTGTGTGTCGATACACGGATCGGCATTATAAATTTCTAAGAAGGTGTTCAGTAGCTGTTGTTGCTGTTCAGGATGAACTTCGCCCATTAAGTGCGATAAGACACTATTGCAAAATACCGCAGTTCCCTTCCCCACCCAAGTTCGCACTTGTTCCAGTGTTACCAAAGGCAGTTGCAGTGCATTTAAACTCATGTTCATGGCGCGGTATAAATCTGTCGCAGAATCGACCAAAGTGCCATCTAAATCAAATAAAATGACTTGACGTGTATCAAGCTGAGCAATAGACATTCTTCCCCCTAAATGAACAAAGGCATGCGATCGCATGCCTTGATTGTAAAGCAAAGGCTGCTTATTTAAACAATAGCCAAGCCAAAACTGCCAAAATCACCAAGACAATCAGTGAAATCAAGCCAACAGAAGCATTTTTTTGCTGTTCTTTCTCTTGTTCCACACGAGAAACAGGCTGCTCGACAGACACAGGTGTTGGCTCTGCTGGAACTGCATGAATATCCACGCCTTCTGGAATAGGTGCTGGTTTTGGTACTGCCACGCCTTGCGGCATACCATCACTGTTTAATTGCACAGAACTGTCACGTTGATTCAATTCAGGCATTCCCTGCTCGTTCATTTGCTGTGCAGGTGTTTTTTCTGTTTGTGCTGTGACTTTTTCAGCAGTTTCGGCGACATCTGCCGCATGTTCCAATTCAACCGCAGGCGCAAATACTGAAAACTTTAAGCTGGCAAATTGGACGATATCACCTTCTTTAAGTAAGGTTTCATCGGCAATGCGTAAATCATTTACAAAAGTGCCGTTGGAAGAATTTAAATCTTGCACATACAGCGCTTGTTCTTTAAGTAAAAAAGCCGCATGTTTACGTGAAATTTCTGCCGATTGCAGCACCAAATCTGCACTTTGATGACGCCCCACCAACATATCACGGTCGATACTAATTTCTTGGCCAGTAAATTCACCGCTAATTGCTTGTATTTTCCAAGTCATAAATAACTTCTCTCGTGTGATTTGGCGACATCATAACATGCCCTCAACCACAATCTGCGCAGGATACGATTAAGGTGTAGCGCGAATTGTGGTCGTAGTGACTGTATTTTTAGTTTTGCTGACTTCCTGCTGCGGCAAAACTACGTTTTGGCGCTGTACCGCAGGCTCAATCGCAACAGGGGTGCTCACCACCGTTGCTGTGCGGTTTGCAGACACTGCTGATGGTAAGGTTTGATAAGTTCCTGTTTGCGGCGCAACTCGAGATACAGGCAAACGCTGCTGATAAACATCGCTAACATTCTCAGGCAGTTTAGCAAAGCTACCATCGGCATCCATTGCCAACTGAAGGCTATACAATTGGCTATAACGCTGCTGCGAAATACGGCGAATATCCTGACTATCTCCCACAATGGTTGGGTGAATAAAAATCAATAAATTACGTTTTTGATTAGATTGACCATCGGAACGGAATAAACGCCCCAACCCTGGAATAGCACCCAAACCTGGCACAGCCTGACGACTATAAACCGAGTTATCAGAAATTAAGCCACCTAAGACAATGGTTTGTCCGTGCTCGGCCAAAATAGAAGTTTTAATTGCGCGTTTGCTGGTGACTAAATCCTGCGCCTGACCTTTATTGGCTTTGACATCTGACACTTCTTGTTCAACTTCCAAGCGTAGTGTTCCGCCTTCACCAATATGTGGCACGACTTTTAAAGTAACCCCGACATCTTTACGTTCAATAGTGGTATACGGATTTGCCACACCACCATTGGTAGATAATGAACCTGTTACAAAAGGAACGTTTTCACCAACCACAATATAGGCTTCTTCATTGTCCATGGTCACAATAGATGGCGTAGACAATAAATTGGATTTGGTTTTTTCCTTCAAGGCCTGAATCATCGCACCATATAGCTTGCGTGAACCATCACGACCTTCACGATAATCACCCAACACCAATGACGTACCTGCACCAATCGCACTGCCTGCGCCTGCTGCACCACCAGTTAAATAGCCTGCAGCAACATTTTTTAAACTTGCACCAATATTGTCAAAATTAATTAGACCGATACCGCTGCTTAAATCGCCCAATGCCCACTGCACACCCAATTGGTCGGCATCGGTACCTTCCACTTCTATAATCGCAGCTTCAATCAACACTTGTTGACGACGGGTATCTAGTTGCTGAATGGCCGATTCAATTTCACGCATCAACTGCGGATCGGCTTTGACCACCAAAGCATTTTGCGAGCCATCGGCAATAATACTGACACCATTACCATTAAAACTGGTGATGTTGTTTTGATTGTTGCTATTCGAGCTGCCACCCAAATTAATACTTGGGGTGGAAATAGTCGATGAATTACCTGTGTTGTTATTGGTGCTGCTTAAATTACTAGCACTGTTGTTGTTACTGTTGCTATTTGCATTAGAGCTGCTGCTCACCGCCTGTCCTGAAACCAGACCTTGCAATATTTCTGCTAAATTCTGTGCACTGGCATATTTCAAGCGAAAAACCTTCAAACCACCCAAACGATCTGCCGCAGGCACATCCATCATTTCAATCATTTGACGAATGCGTTTACGTGTTGCGGTATCGCCTTTGATGATAATACGATTGGTACGGTTGTCCGCCACAATACGCACACGCGAACCTTTAACATCTTTCGCTGCCCCTGTCGAACTCATCGACTCAAGCAAGCCAATGACTTCTTCGGCTTGACTGGATTGCAGGCTAATCGCTTCAATGTCATTTTGCCCCGTACCATCTAGGTTACGAATAATGCTTTCTAACTGATAAATGTTACTGGCACGATCAGACACGATTAGAGCATTGGTGCCCCCGACCGCAGACAAATGCGCAAACTGCGGCATGAGCGGACGTAAAGCAGGAATCAGGTCATTGGCATTGGTATTTTCTAGCCAAATCACTCGCGTTACAATTTGGTCACCACGCGCATTTTGACGACCATCATAGGGAATGCCTGAGCTTTTTACATTGCTGTCAGGTACAAGGCGAATGGTATTGCCTGATGGTATTGCCACCACACCATTCACATTCAATACGCCTAAAAACAGGTCATAGACTTCATTTTTATTCAGGGCTTTGTTGGAAATCACCGTGACATTGCCACGCACACGCGGATCGACTGCAAAGTTCTTGCCCGTAATATCGGCCACTTCATTAATAAATGCAGTTAAGTCCGCATCACGTAAATTAATTTTCCAGGTTTGCGCATGACTTGCAGTACTCACCATTGCAACAAGCGGTGCAGCAGCCAGTAATGCCCAAAATGGACGCTCATAATTCAATAAAGCCA
Organism: Acinetobacter sp. Lyrl_1; assembly: GCF_051948795.1. NCBI lineage: Bacteria > Pseudomonadati > Pseudomonadota > Gammaproteobacteria > Moraxellales > Moraxellaceae > Acinetobacter > Acinetobacter sp. Lyrl_1. Next base: position 2,373 of record NZ_JAYJLK010000061.1, on the reverse strand, counting down.
TAATCTACTGTGTTTCCTAACCCTAAATATGTCTCTGCATGTAGTTACGATGCCGATCCATTTAAAAATTTTGTTGTATGGTCATCACTTGATCACCACGTTTTATTTCTAATTTCACTTGACCTTCACGACGTGCCTGTTCAAGCAATTGTGCATCGCTTTGTCCTTGCCCGACGTTTTGCCCATTTAAAGACAAAATACGGTCACCTGGCTGTAAACCCAGTTTATTTCTTAAAGCGGCTGGCGTACGTGTAGTCACTTCATAACCATTGCCCGTATTTGCTTCAACACCCATCTCTTTTAAGTATTGTTCGCGATCTTCCTGTATGCGCTGCACTGCCTGTCCAATGGCATTATTCGGTTGTGCGGACTGCGTAGGTGCAGTTACAGGAGCTTGATTACCACTTGGAATTAAAGGTGCGATAGGTTGATTTAAACCATTTTCAATACCTTTAAACAATACTTCACGCGTCGCGCCACTGCTATGACGTAAAATCACCCGATCCCAGTAGACTTCTGCCAATTGGTACTGACTCAAATCAATCACATCACCCACACGGTAACGCTCTGCCACCTCATTCACTTTAATGACCGCAGAAGAAAACTGACTCGGCTGCCCAACCACTACACCTTGCAAAGTCATATTTAATTGATCATCGGCAGTGTTGCTGCGTCCAAGTTCTTGAAACAATGCAAAGGAGGTAATATTCGGGATTTGTGGTTGCTGTGAACCCAACTCCACCCGATCAATTTGCATGACTTGGGGCGGCGCAACAACCCACCAAAATAAACTCGCCAGTTTCCAACACAGATACAAAATCAAAAAAGCTAAAAATACTGGCGCAGCACGATCAAACTGCTTCCAGTGCAAATTCCCTAATCGTTCAGAGAGTGTACGCATTAGAAACCTCCTTTTAATAGAGGTTGGCGAGTGCTGATCACATAGGTATCTAAGCCCGCTTTGCCTTCATAAGAGGCGATATTCATCAATAAGCGTTGCGTGAGTTGCACATCTAGCATCAAGCTTTGATCAAGCGCAATATTCAGCATTTTTTGTTCACGTTGATCGCGAATATCAAATAACAGTTTGCCATTTTCATCGGACAAACTGCCTTTTAACGCAGGGATATTCATACGGTCTTGGCGCTGAGCAAAACGATACAGCAATTCGCCACCCGCCCACTGCAGTTGTCCTTTGGCTTTGGTGAAGCCTTGCTGTTTTTTAAAATTCAAATGAATGTCTTTGAGTTGAATCGCATTACTTGGCCACTGCCAATTCACAATACTTTTTAAGGTTTCTGGCGCAACTTGCCCATCTAAAGATTGCACCAAGACGCTACCAAAACGATAGCCAACAATGCCTTCGAGTTTAGTATTACCACTGTGTACTTCAACATCGGCAGCGACACGCAATAAAACCAAATCTAAAGGACGTGTATTCCAACTTAAAGAACCACGTAACTGTCCATTGTGCCAATCGGCTTGTCCCTTCCAGATATTGCCACTCACATTATGTAAGGTCTGATTATTTTTATAAAATTTTGAAATTAACCACGCTGCTGGAATTTGTAATAACACAAAAAACAAAGATGCAATGAGGGCGAAAATCCACCACGTGATGTATTTGGGTTTCTTTATCATGCCACCACGACCAACCTTACTAATTTTTCTATGAATGACTTTTTATAACACTCACACATTATGCACACTTTTTCGGCGTCGCCAATTGATACAGATAAAAAAACCAAGCCGTATTGCTTGGTTTTTGAACTCTAAGTCAAATCAATGACAAATTGATGAAGCTTAGATTAGAAAATCTTCAAGTTTTGCGCCTTTTTCTAATTCAGCGACTAACCAGCGTGGTTTTTTACCACGACCAGTCCAAGTATCTGTAGAATTGATTTTGCTACGATAACGTGGCGCTACAGTTTTACGTGGGCTTTTCTTACGCTTGCTTTCGCCAACTTCCAAAATCTGCTCAATGCTTAAACCCAAATTGTCTGCAATCGCTAAAATTTGATTATAGGCATCTTCAATTGCTTGATCTTTTTTCGTGGCAATTAATGCTTCCGCTTCAGCTTGTAAACGCTTTAACTGTTCTACAGACAAATTGCTAATATCAGGCATCATACTTACTCCAAAAACTATGCTTTTTATATTCAGTTATTAAATTAAGCAGATTCATTCTATTTTTATCAAACCGAAGCGTCAATAAAAAATCTACTACTCTACATATAAATAACAGTCGGACATATTATGAACTGATTATTAAGATTTAATCAAGAATATGCTGTACGGTTTTTTCTATTTTATGAATACCCGCGCGTACATTTTCAGGGATTAAGGTTTTTTGCATATTGACGCGATCTACAC
>NZ_JAYJLK010000060.1:0-8565 GCF_051948795.1 Acinetobacter sp. Lyrl_1 | reverse complement strand
AAAAGTGGCTTTGGCAGTCTGCTCAAATAGCTCATCACTCTTAAAATTGAACCTGATCAAGTGACAGCAATCATGGAAGCGACTTCGGTTTATCATGAGAATTTGGGATATTATCTATATGATGCAGGTGTAAAGGTTTGTGTGGCTAATCCTTCACGAGTAAGAGCCTTTGCCAAAGGCATGTCCATGCTAAATAAAACGGATAAAGCTGATAGTGAAGCTCTTTCACGTTATGGTTACACCGCAAAGTTAATCATATGGCAGCCTGAACCTGAAAATGTCAGATTATTAAAAGCTTTACTAGGCAGACGAGATGTCTATCTAGGTAGTCTATTGCAGGAAAAGAATCGACTTGAAAAGGCGCAGTCCACTCATACCTCCGTTGTTGTGATTAAATTACTTGAAGAGAATATTGAGTATTTAAATCAGCAACTTGAACATATTGATAAGTTAATAAATAATCACATAGATCAAGATCCAACATTGAAACAGGATTTGAAATTACTGCAAACTATTCCTTCAATCGGTGAACGATCAGGCTTATTACTGTTGGGGTTATTTCATTCGCACAAGTTTGAAAAAGCAAGTCAAGCTGCTGCATATGTAGGTTTGGTTCCAGTACATCAGTTGTCTGGCAGTTCAGTCAACAAGCAAAGTCACTTATCAAAAGCAGGTGACAGTAAAATACGCTCAGTATTGTACCAAGGACTCAGGTTTTGGAACGTTCGGTTGTATGAAGACCAATTGGTAGTTCGATAGATTTTAGGTGTAGGTTTATTCATTCAAAAATTATATTGTGGAAATAGGCCTTTAACGATAGTTTTGTGCAACAAAGCCTTTTTTCAAGCCAATTTCTTATCCGAAATTCGGGTTAAATAGTGATTATAACCAAAAAAATTAAGAATTTTAATAAGAATCATCCTCTTCTAATATCCAGAATAAAGATAGATTTATCATGAATTTAATGAGCTCATAATGTTAAGCCACACCAACCCGATTCTAGATAAATTAAAAGACACATTATCTTATTGATTTTTAATAATAAAAAAAATATTTCACCATAATAGTAGTTGTGAAATATTCATTTTAAAAGTAAATTAATTATTATATAAAGGATTATATTATATAGTGTTATTTTTTAATATTTAGTCAAAAATAAAAGATAACTACTTAATTAATCTTATTACTTCGAGTTTAAATATTTCGTTTATTATACAGATGGTTCACGTGAAAATATTTCCTAAATTCAGCAAAAAAATTGGCGAAATTTTAATTCTATTGTCACTCTATGCTTCTTCACAGGCACATGCTGTTGAACTGCGCACTATTTTAAAAAATGCATTGCAGCAAGACCCATTGATCATAGAGGCACAAGCCAATGAACAGGCAGCGATCAGTAAAGTAAAAGAGTCACAAGCCCTGCATTATCCAGTGTTAGCGGTTACTGCCAATCAAATCCTCGACCAATCTCATGACAATCGCGCAGATTACGCCAGTGAAAACTTTACGCCTGGTTTGCGCGGAACATTGAATCTATATTCTTTTGGGGCAATTAGCGCACAGGTCGAGCGAGATAAAAGCAAGTCTGCTTATTTTCATGAGAAAACCGGTGAAACTGCAGAAGAGTTGGGTTACAGCATTGGCAGCGAATATATTAAAGCCTTGCGTGCGCAGGAATCACTTGAAGTACAAAATCGTAGTTTAGAACGGCACAATAAATTTACCCGTGATATTGGTATTATTGTGCAATATGACCAGGGGCGTCGTTCTGAGCTGATTCAAGCCAAAGCGCGACAAATGCAAGTGGAACATATCATCAGTGGTTTACAGCGTGAGTTGGGTTTTGCTTTAAGCAATTTAAAAAAATATGCTCCTCATGTTGACCCGGCAGGCTTAAGTGATCCTTTTGCACAGTTTAGCATTAGCAATGTAGTCGATCGCTATAGTCTGGCCGATAGCAGTCAACACCCCTCATATCAAGCGCAACAGGCCGAACTGGACAGTATTCGCTCCGAACATAAATATCGTCAAACCAAGCGTTACCCGAGTATTAATCTGGAAGGTAATGTAACCACCGAAGACCGTCAAATTTATTTAAGCATGGCGTGGGACGTTTTCAACCAAGGCAACAAATATTCAGTAGAGCAAGGTGGGCAGTCGATTGTGGCGGCACAGGCACGTTTGGGACAAATTCAACGGGATATTGAAGAGCGTGCCCGAACTGCGGAAATTGATATGTTTCAGAGCAAGCAGAAAATGGAGATTACCCGCCAGCAAATTGCAGCTTCACGAGATGTGGTGATTGCCAATGAAAAGCAGTTTAAAATCGCGCGTAAAACTCTAGTCGATGTATTGAATGCCTATAACGAATTATCTGCGGTAGAAATTGCCTATGTCACGGCACAGAATGATTTCCGTATGGCGGCATTGGCCTATTTACGTGCACAGGGCAAAATTTCGACCTGGGCCGTCGGTTCGAGCCATTCGACCCGGTCTACGCAGCCTTAATTTTAAATTCAATATTCCGACAGAATAACAAAGGTTGATAACAAGATCATGAAATCCATTGTTGAACATATTGCCTTAGTCACCCAGCTTTTAGGGACCCCGATTTCTGTGGCAACCTTAATGGCGCAGGTGACCCACGATCAAAACCTGCAAGTGAATTATCATTCCCTGGGCGAGGTTTTAAAAACCCACGGTTTTGACAATACTTTGGCTCAGCGCAGTCTGCAGGATATTCCATCTTTGGCCATGCCTGTGGTGATTGTGTTGCAGGATGAAAATGCAGCGGTAATCACCAAAATTGAGGGTATCGGCGATGAGCGGGTTTATCAAATTCAGCAGAGTGATGGCCTCAAACAGCAACTGACCCAAACCCAACTGAACGAACTGTACTTGGGTTACTGCTGGTTTATTAAGCCTAAACTAGCCAGTGATTTACGTTCAGAGTTGCCTGAATATCATATGCCGAAAGCCTGGTTCTGGAAAGTCATCTGGCGTTTCCGCTCTTATTACTATCAGGTGATTTTAGCCACCTTTATTATTAACTTTTTGGCATTGGTCAGTTCACTGTATGTGATGAATGTGTATGACCGTGTCATTCCAAATAAGTCTTACGAAACCCTGTGGGTACTGAGTATCGGGGTGATTCTGGCGATTCTGTTTGAATTTGTGGCCAAAATGATTCGTGGACATTTAACCGATATTGCGGGTAAAAAAGCCGATCTGATTATCAGCTCAGCGATTTTTAGACGGGTGATGAGTCTAGATTTATCGGAAAAGCCGGCCTCTTCAGGAGCTTATGCCAATAACCTGCGTGAGTTCGAGTCAGTCCGTGATTTTATGACCAGTGCCAGTTTGTTGGTATTGGTGGATTTACCATTCTTATTGCTGTTTATTAGTGTAATTTGGCTGATTGCAGGCAAGTTGGCCTTGGTGCCATTAATTCTGATCCCAATTGTGATGCTGGTTGGCTTTTTGGCACAAGGTCCTTTGGCACGTTTTATTAATGAGTCCATGCGTGAAGGTGCGCAGCGTCAAGGCTTGGCCGTTGAAGCAATTGAAGGCATAGAAACCTTAAAAACCAATAATGCCGCCAGCTGGGCACAAGAAAAGTGGGATTTATATACCGCCCGCAGTGCCGCTTCTAGCATCAAAACCCGTGATTTAAGCAACTTTGTGGTGAATTTTTCAGTCGGGATTCAGCAACTCAATACAGTATTATTGGTGATTGTGGGTACTTATTTAATTCATAGCCCAGATGCCAATTCTAAAATCACCATGGGGGCGTTGATTGCTGCGGTAATTTTATCGGGTCGTGCACTGGCACCACTGGCACAGATTGCCAACCTGGCGATTCGCTTTCAACAAGCCAAAGTCGGGCTGCAAGGCTTGCAAAGTATTATTGACCGTAAAATTGAGCGTGACCCAGAACGTGAATATATCAGTCTGGAACGTGTTGCAGGCGAGTTAAACCTGCAACAGGTCAGCTTTAAATATCAGGATGACACGCCTGAGGTGGTCAAAGGTGTGAATTTACAGTTGAAACCAGGCGAGAAAGTCGGGATTTTAGGCAAAATTGGTAGTGGTAAAACCACCATGCTGAAACTGGCCAGTGGGCTGTTTGAACCCAGTCAAGGTAATGTCACCCTAGATGGGGTAGATTTGCGCCAACTTGATCCAAACTTTGTGCGTAATCAAATTGCCATGCTGGGACAATCGCCACGTTTGTTTTTAGGCACGCTACGTGAAAATTTAGACTTGGCCCGTCAAGATGGCTTTACCGGCAATCAGGATTTACTGCATGCACTGAAACGCTTTGGCTTAGAGCAGCTGATTCAAAACCATCCGAAAGGGCTGGATATGCCTTTGGGTGAAGATGGACAAGGCTTATCGGGTGGGCAAAAACAGATTATTGCTTTGGCCCGTTTGACTTTACGTCATCCTAAAGTGGTGCTGTTAGATGAGCCGACCACGGGGCTGGATCAGGGCACCGAGCAGAAAGCCCTGCACGCCTTAGGACACTGGTGCAAAGATAAAACCTTGTTGGTGGTGACACACCGTATGCAGGTATTGAGTATTGTTGATCGAATTGTAGTCGTGGATCAAGGTAAAATTGTGATGGATGGCCCACGTGATGCGGTGCTGAAAAAACTGGCACAAAATGAACAGAAAGCACGTCCATCCACACAACGGGTGATTCGCCCTTCGATTTCGGCAAGTTCAGCCGCAACGAACACCCCTACACAGACAGAGGCGGATGCTACGCAGACTGCCGAAACGGGCCAGCCCATCACTTAAATCTGACTTGACGTGTAAAAGCCAAAGCCTGCGACAAAAAAATATTGAGTAAAAAGTATGAAGGATAATCAAGAAAAATCATCTGAAAAGATACATTCCAAAGATCTGAAACTGGTCAATGATCTGAATGCAGCTTTGCAAAAAGAAAAGCATACAGGACTGTTTTGGGTGATTGGTTTATTGTTCATCTTTTTAGTGGTCTTTGTAATCTGGGCATATAACAGTACGGTGGAAGAAGTGACACGTGGTCAAGGCAGCGTGATTCCGACCAGTCGTGAGCAGATTGTCCAAAGTCTGGACCCAGGTACCATTAAAGACATGCGTGTCAAAGAAGGTGACGTGGTTGAAAAAGGACAGGTTTTGTTAACTTTGGATGATACGCGTAGCACTGCGGTATTGCGTGAAAGTGAAGCCAAGGTCGATAACCTGGAAGCAATGGCAGCACGTTTGCGGGCAGAATCTTATGGTACAGCCATTCAATTCTCGGCAGGGATCAGTCCAGATTTACAACGTCGTGAACGTGCCGCTTATGACGCTCGTCGTCGTGCGGTAGAAGATGCCATATCTGGCTTAAGAACCAGTAAGTCGATGCTGGACCGTGAAATTGCCATTACTGCGCCGATGGTAGCGGAAGGGGTAATGTCTGAGGTAGAGCTATTAAGAATGCGTCGCCAGTCTTCAGATCTGGCTCTACAAATAGATGAAAAACGCAATCAATATGCAGCAGATGCCAACAATGAACTGGTCCGGATTGAATCTGAACTGGCACAGGCTAAAGAAAATATGGCCATGCGTGCTGACCCTGTAGATCGCAGTTTGATCCGTGCACCGCTACGGGGTATTGTGAAAAATATCAAAATCAACACTGTCGGTGGCGTGGTTCAGGCAGGACAAGATATTATGGAAATTGTTCCTCTGGATGACAAATTACTAGTTGAAACTTATATCCGTCCACAAGATGTGGCTTTTGTCCGTCCGGGGCTAGATGCAATTGTAAAAATTACTGCTTATGACTATTCGCTGTATGGTGGACTGGAAGGAAAAGTCACTCTAATTAGTCCAGATACCTTACGTGACAAAGCGCGACCAAGTGAGCTTAATTTAAACCCGGATGAAGCCTACTATCGAATCTTGGTGGAAACCAGTCAGAATGCCTTAACTGATAAAAATGGACAAGCAATGCCGATTATTCCCGGCATGATTGCTAGTGTGGATGTCAAAACCGGGGAAAAAACCATCCTGCAATATTTGATCAAACCGATCACACGAATGAAGCAGGCACTACAGGAACGCTAACTTAAAAAATACATTTTAACTTAAATACTTAAGCCAAATTTCTATGAAATTTGGCTTTTTATTGGCTTGAGATTAGATGAGACATACATGAGTAGAAAACTTGCGCGATTTAGTTTATTTTTTATGTAATAAATGTATTAAAAATGTAATATATAACCCGAATCCTGTTTAAGCCAATGATTCCATAATTTGAATTTTTGGCTTATTTTGATGAGCGAGTGGCTTTGTTGCACAAAGATTTCATAACTATATGATTTTAAAAGTTTTGATTATTTTTTGATCCAAAATTAAATTTATTTAAATCAGATGCTTACATATTTATGCAACAAAGCCGTTAGAAAATGGAGAGCTTTTACTCGTCGTTTCTCCTCAGTTTAATGCCAATGCTATTCAGGATTATGCATTACGCTGGGAAATTGAAACCTTATTCAGTTGTCTCAAAGGACGCGGGTTTAATCTTGAAAATACGCGCTTGACAGACCCTAGACGAGTGAAAAAATTGATTGCGGTGTTAGCTATAAGCTTCTGTTGGTGTTACTTAACGGGTGAATGGCAACATAATCAAAAAAAAGCGATAAAAATAAAGAAGCATGGACGACTCTCAATGAGTTTATTTCGCTATGGTTTAGACTATGTTCAAATGGCGATTCAGCGTTTAATTGGTTTTGGGAAAAAAGAAGAGTTTAAGGAAATTTTGGCAATTTTAAGAAAGCAGAATCCTGATAGGATAAGGGTTCTGTGAAATTTGTCGTGTACAGAGAAAAAGATATAAATAAAGATGACTTTTATGCTGTTTTTTAAAGTATATTTTTTATATGATGATTAAGTTTAAATGTGATTTAAATCACACAAAAATATACTTTTTAAGAATTTTTAACCTTGGATTTGGTTTTAAGGTTTTAAGGTTTTAAGGTTTTAAAGGTGCTGGGATATGGATATTAGAAAATTATTTTTAATAACGGGACTTTCTATTTTTGGGTCTGGATGTGCTTCTATTAATAATCAATCTCCTTTGGAGCATTGGAAAACATTTAATCCAGCATCTATGATTTTGTCTGATCATATTAGACCAGATCAAACCATGGTGGTTTTTCTTCGAGAGGAAAATGCATTCAATGGTCCGGCCGTTAATATTTTTCTAGAAGGAGAGTATTTAACGTCGCTTCAATCAGGCGGTTATAAAATGCTACCTGTATGTGCAACTCAGACTGGAATGAGTGCTGCTTTTACTCAAAGTGAGTTGAATTATGCAAATGTACGGCAGAAAAATCAGGTATATGACTTGCCTGCAGGGAAAATTCAGTATTTTAAACTTGTTGCAGATACCAATCAGTCCATTCAAATCCAGCCATTAACAGAAGTACAAGCCCAGCAGATCCTTCCTACTGTTCGTGAACAAACCCATACACTTTCACGTGTTGAAAAAAATAAGGTGTGTGCAAAACCAGTCTATGTCAATGTCCCTGTCCAAACTGTCTTGAAGAAATATACCTTACAGGCAAATACCTTATTTGCTTATGCAAAATCAGGCCCAAATGACATGTTAAAAAAAGGTCGCGAAGAAGTTAAAACAATTGCAGATCAAATTATCAATGAGCAAAGTCAGATTAGCCATATTAGTGTTCTTGGCTACACTGATCCTGTAGGAACTGAAGCTTTTAATCAGCAGCTGTCTTTGCGACGCGCTGAAACAGTACGTAATTTACTGACAAGCTATGGTGTGGCTAAACAGAATATTTCAGTTGAAGGACGCGGTGAACAAGACCTTGTAGTCAGTGACTGTCAGAGTCGCTATGCAAAAGATAAGCTGGCTCGTGAGCAATGTGATCTGCCTAACCGACGTGTAGAAATCATTACTTACGGTATTAAAGCTGAATAAAACTTTTTAAATCTAATTCAACTTTCCAATAAATTTTAAAAATCTGGCTAGCAGACAAGGATTAATCCTATGAATAATCAAACCATTACTGTAAAAATACATAGTGCTAAGAAAATAATTTCAACTCTGAATGTTACTAAAACACCCGATCAGCCTGTGATTATTCAGGCCAAAAAAAATGTCAATTACGAGTTGATTGATGATGCAACTCAATTTGCCCCTGAAAACATTAAAATTAAGCGTGTGGGTAATGACTTGTATATTGGTTTTGAAGACAGTTCGTCAGATCCGCTTGATGCTGACCTGATTATTCAGGATTACTATGGTCATGATGGGGTGACCAGCAATTTACTGATCGGTCTGCATGAAAATGGCAGTTATTATGCCTATGTTCCGGAAAGTGGTTTTCAGGAACATGCTGTAAGTATGCTGGCTGAAGAAGTCAGTGCTGGTCAGGCATTGGGTGGTGAACCTTTGGTTGCAGCAGCCTATGAGTTTAATCCGTATTGGTTACTGGCTTTGATTCCTTTGGTGGGATTAGCTGTGGCAGCTAGTAATGACGATGATAATAGTGTTGGAGATATTAC
>NZ_JAYJLK010000059.1:0-8669 GCF_051948795.1 Acinetobacter sp. Lyrl_1 | reverse complement strand
TTTTATAGAAATCTACGCTTTTAAAATAAATTGACCTAAATGACAATTGCATCTAGTGGGCAACAATCATTTAGGTCTATATAACAGCTTTGATCAAAGAAATAAAAGTTGGGACTTAAATAAACTTTTGAATCATTTTGCGGACATTGGTTTTCGCATCAATCACGGTCATAAAGGTGTAGGCACCAATAAATTTACGGCTAATAAACATAAATTCTTTAGGCGGCACACTAAAGTAACGCGAAGCCATTGATTTAGATGCTTGTTGCATGACACGGCTATGCAGCTGACTTTTTTTCCAGTCATAGCGCGATTGTTCATCCATCACGCCTGCAGGTAAATCGCGGTTATTGTCTAAGTGACTAAAGGCTTCGGTTGCCAATAGAAACACTTTTGCCATGTCAGGTTTAATGCTTTCAGGAATACTGTCAAAAAACTCATAACCCGTCATGGCATTCACCATCATTTGTGGGTCGTGGTAATAACCCGCCTTGATCAAATTACGCGCCACAGTCAGCAAGTGTTGATCAAATTGACGAATAGCACCAAAGTCGAGCAGTACAATTTTATCGTGAATATCTTCACCATTACCTAAGCGAACTAAGTAGTTGCCAAAGTTCGGGTCAGTCTGCATTTCGCCCCATTCAAATACTTCACGCACAGCAATTTCTAAAGAGGCTTCGCCTAATTGGTTACGGCGTTCTTGAGGTAATGAGAGCATGACAGGGCTGTTAATCGGTACGCCACGTTCAAAGGTCATACACAGCACTTGGTCGCTACAGTATTCATCCACAATTTGCGGCACAATGTAGCGCGGATCATCTTTTAAACGGGCAGCAAAACGACGTGTCGTTTCCGCTTCAATTTGATAGTTGACTTCACGATGCATCATTTCACGCACTTCATCAAACCACTGATCAAATTCACGGGTTTGCGGCACCATGCGTGTCAATTTGAGCATATTTCTAAATAGGCTCATGTCTGAGTCAATCGCATCTGCTACGCCTGGATATTGGATTTTTAATACCAACTCCAAACCATCCGACTTGCAGGTCGCGCGGTGAACTTGAGCCAAAGAGGCTGTACCTAATGGCTCATGATCAATAGTGAGATCATCAAGTTTGGCACCTAACTGTGCCTGTAATTGCTGTTTAATTGCAGGCCATGCCAATGCGACAGTCTGGTTATTCAGCGTGTTGAGTGCTTGCGTAATTTCTTCAGGTAAAAAATGTTCGCCGTACAGCGCCATCATTTGCCCAATCTTCACGATAGAGCCTTTGAGTTTGCCAATTTCAGCCACCAAGTAATCGGCTTGTTCTTTCATGGCTTTTTTTCGTTTACGTTCTTTTTCTTCTTCGCTTGAAAACATAGAGGTGGCATTCGAGGCTGCCCATCGTGTTCCTGCAAGTAAAGATGCCTTTGCGATGGATAAGCGTCGATCCATAGAGGAAGTCTTGAGTTGTTTAAGCTTATCGTTCTGATCTGACATTAAAATCAATCCTTAAATCAGCAATACGCAGGAAAATTAGATTGTAACGGATATTAGCGCGTCTTAACGTATTAAAAAAGTTCAACTTGCTGAACGACGAGTTTCCTCGTGAAAAAAGTATGAAAAACGGCTTAAAAGTACTTTTACATCCGATATTGCACTTTGGTTTCGGCTTTTTTCATCAATTGCGCTTTGTTGTCTTGGATAAATTTGAGAATCATCAATTTTACAGAATCGTGTAAAAAACCATGCGCATATCCCTTAACAATAATCACGCTGGGCAAACTAAAAAATAGATATTTGGCATCATCTAATGACGCATTTTCAAAAATGCCGTTTTCAATCAAAATTTGCTGAAAAAATTGTTTTTCAATCAAGACTGCATCAGAGTGGTTGTCGTTCCAATAGCTTTGGCGCATGGCCATCAAATTATTGTGTTTGTAGCTCATAAGGCTGAAAGCTTCATCTATAAAATGAGTAATTCAATTATTGGGATATTGTCACATTTTTCAATGATTATTGTGCATTTATCATCGACTCAGCTATAAAAAGCAGGAGATTGACTATATGCTTTTTAACCTGAATCTTGTAGCATCAATACAGCAATTTGGGTTTTTTAAAATTATAAAATATTGAAAATTTACCGCGCTTTAAAAACAGACTACGCTCAGGGGAAAATATGAAAGTTTGGACATTTACACTATTGGGGATGCTGACTTTGGGTACAGCTCAAGTTTGGGCGAATGGCGTTTCACAAGGCTATACGCAATGTATGAACAATAGTTATGGCAAAATTTCTCAATCGCAAAAATGTATTAAAACTGAGCAAAAAGCACAAACTAAACGACTCAAAAAACACTATAAAGCCTATGTGAAACGCAGCGCAGGCAATGCCAATAATATTCAACAACAGCATCAACTTTGGGAAAACCGTGTAAAACAGCGCTGCTATTTATCTACTCAAAGTGATTTTGCGGAATTGCAGCGCGCGCAATGTGTTTTGCTACAGACAGTAGAGCGTGCAGATTATTATCAAGGGCAGTTTGTGGGAATCAAATAAGTAAAACCATAGCAAATAAATTACTTGGAAACTGCTTAAACATTATAAAACCGAGCAAAACAAGGTATCATAAGGCGTTTTAAAATTTGACCTTGGAGCGCCTTAAGTGGATCGACCGACAATTAGCCCTGAACATTTGCAGGAAGCTGCTGAAAACCTATCAACCATTCGTGATTTTATTCGCTTTGGGGTTACAGCACTACGTCAATACGATGCACATTTAGGTCAAGGTACAGAAGATTATTTTGCAGAAAGTTCTGCATTGGTGTTACAAACTTTGTCTTTAGACTGGAATGCAGACGCTGAAATTTTAGATGCAAAATTATTGCCGAGCGAAGCAGCTGAATTTTTAAGCTTGCTCGAACGCCGTATCAATGAAAAAGTACCAACTTCTTACTTATTAAACTTGGCGTATTTCTTCGGAAAACCATTTTATGTAGATGAGCGTGTTCTAATTCCACGTTCACCTATTGCCGAGCTAATTGAAAATCGTTTTGCGCCATATTGCCTAGATGAAGAAGGTCAAATGCGCGAAGCAGATAACAATTTACCAGCCAATGCTGCGCCTAAAACCCCACAACGTATTTTGGATATGTGCACGGGTTCAGGTTGTATTGCGATTGCTTTGGCTTATGCTTTTCCAGATGCTGAAGTCGATGCAACTGACATTTCAAAAGATGCTTTGGAAGTCGCACAAATTAACTGTGAACATCACAACAAACAATACCAAGTGGCGTTGCTTGAGTCTGATTTATTCGCCAAAATCCCAGCCGAAAATCAGTATGATTTAATCGTATCTAACCCGCCGTATGTTGATGCGGAAGATATGGCAGATTTACCTGAAGAATTCCATCATGAGCCAGAATTGGCATTGGCAGCAGGGCAAGACGGCTTAGATTTAGTCCGTAAAATGTTGGCACAGGCGGCAGATTACCTGACAGAAGATGGCTTAATTGTGATTGAAGTAGGTAATTCTGAATGGGCGATGAAGCAAAACTTTAACACGGTTGATTTGCACTGGTTAAAATTCCAAAAAGGTGGTTCAGGTATTTTTGCATTGACTGCAGCACAATGCCGTGAATATCGCGATTTATTTATTCAATCTGTTCAAGCATAAGGAGTCGTTGGACGTGGCAGGTAATAGTATAGGGCAACTTTTCCGTGTAACGACTTGTGGTGAATCTCATGGCGTAGGTCTGATGGCGATTGTCGATGGCGTGCCACCGGGGATTGAACTGTCCGCAGAAGATTTACAAAAAGATTTAGATCGCCGTAAACCGGGTACGTCTAAGTTCGCGACACAGCGCAAAGAACCCGATGAAGTTGAAATTATTTCAGGTGTTTTTGAAGGTAAAACCACTGGAACTTCAATTGGTTTACTGATTCGCAATACCGACCAAAAATCGAAAGACTACGGTAATATTGCACAGACTTTCCGCCCTGGGCATGCAGATTATACCTATACGCAAAAGTATGGTTTCCGCGATTATCGTGGTGGTGGACGTTCAAGCGCACGTGAAACAGCAATGCGCGTTGCAGCAGGTGCAATTGCAAAAAAATACCTGTTCGAAAAATTTGGAATTGTGATTCGTGGTCACGTCACTCAAATTGGTACAGAAAAAGCTGAAAAGCTAGATTGGAACGAAGTACCAAACAATCCATTTTTCTGTGGCGATGCCGATGCTGTACCACGTTTTGAAGCTTTGGTAACGTCTTTGCGTGAACAGGGTACAAGCTGTGGTGCAAAACTGGAAATTGTGGCTGAAAAAGTGCCTGTGGGTTGGGGCGAACCTGTTTTTGATCGTTTAGATGCCGATATTGCCCATGCCATGATGTCTATCAATGCTGTGAAAGGCGTTGAAATTGGAGATGGTTTTGCAGTGGCAGCGCAGTTTGGGCATGAAACCCGTGACGAACTGACCACTGACGGCTTTTTGGCGAACCATGCAGGCGGTATTTTAGGCGGTATTTCTAGTGGTCAAGATATTCGTGTTGCGATTGCTTTAAAACCAACAGCCAGTATTACTACACCTGGTAAAACCATTAATTTAAACCGTGAAGATACGGATGTACTGACCAAAGGACGCCATGATCCTTGCGTAGGTGTGCGTGCAACGCCAATTGCAGAAGCTATGCTTGCGATTGTATTGATGGATCATTTCATGCGTCATCGTGCGCAGAATGCCGATGTGGTTGCACCGTTTGCACCCATTGAGCCGAAATAACAATATGCTTTAAGCAAGGTGCATAATCATTGCCAAGTGCGAAAATATGTTGTGAAAAAAGCCAAACCGTAGTGTTTGGCTTTTTTCTGCCTGAGTTTTGAGCTTAGTTCTTCTTTTAGATTGTAAGTTTCAAAATTTTATACGCTGTTTTATATGGTGAAGATGCAGAGGAATGATCTGCGGCTCCTAAATATTAAGCCAATAAAAAAGAGCGCATATTGCGCTCTTTTCAAGGAATTTATTTACACCTCATTAAAGAAACCAAGTGTAATAACCCCAAATCATCAATGGCCAAGCCACAAATGGGCTAAATAACCATTTCCAAAACCAAAAGCGTGGAATAAAACCAACACCGTGTACAAAGCCACCTGAAATACCAATCATAATAAACATCATGGCACGGTGGCTATATTCACCGTTGGCATCCAGCATTGCTGCTGGATGAAGAAGCAGTACAGCTGCGAGTGGGAATGCCAATAAACATGAAATAACCATCGCAATCTTGTTCGGTTTTTGAACTGTTGTTTCAGCGTTCACTGCAGTGTCTGTCATCTAATTATTCCTCGTCAAGGTCTTGATGAGATTCAATATACAGGGCACTCAAGACACCTGCAAAGCATGCCATCAGAATACCGAGAATCCATGCAAAGTACCACATAATTTATTCTCCTTAGACACAGCCTTAGTAAAGGCTGTGTGAATTCTCTTTAATGTGCTTGTTGGTGATAACGCCCCACATTTTGTAGTAACACCAAGTGGTGTATAGCAAAATAATTGGTACGAAGATACATGCTGCAACAGTCATTACAGTTAATGTGTTTTTACTTGATACCGCATCCCACATGGTCAAGCTTGCAACTGGGTTGAGGCTTGATGGCATTAAGAATGGGAACAATGCAAAACCTGCAGTTAAAATCGCACCGATCACCGCTAAAGATGAACCTGTGAAACTTAAACCAGCTTTGTTTTTACCTGCTGCAAGAATAATCAAAATACCGCCCAAGATGCCCATAATTGGTGCAATCATGGTAATAGGGTACGCTGAGTAGTTGTTCATCCAACCTGGGTTTGCATTGGTTAAAACTTCTTTAGCCAATGGGTTTGCTACGCCGTTCGTGTCGTATGGAGTGACTAGGGTATAACCTTCGATACCACCGAAGTATAGCCATGCGCCTGCACCCAAGAAACACACAAGGAACACAATGCCCATGATTTGCGTTGCTTTTGCAGAGCGTGCACGTAAGTCACCATCGGTACGCAGCATTAACCATGCACCACCATGCGCGCAAAGCATAGACAAGCTGACTAGACCACACACTAAAGCGAATGGGTTTAATAATGCAAAGAAGCTGCCTGTATATGTTGAACGTACAGTTTCGTCTAGGGTAAATGGTACGCCAAGGAACATATTACCAAACGCAACACCGAACACTAATGCAGGAACTGCACCACCTACAGCCAAACCCCAGTCCCAAGATGTACGCCATTTGGTGTTTTCAAGTTTTGAGCGGTAGTCAAAACCAACTGGGCGCAGGAATAGGGCGAACAGAACTAAGAGTAGTGCCCAATACATGCCTGAGAATGCTGTTGCATATACCATTGGCCAAGCAGCAAATAACGCGCCACCCGCTGTAATGAACCAAACCTGGTTACCATCCCAGTGCGGTGCAATCGTGTTGATTGCAGCACGGCGTTCTTCGTCATTTTTACCTACAAATGGCATGATCGCCATTGAGCCCATGTCGAAGCCATCGGTGAGGGCAAAGCCAATGAGTAATACACCCACTAACACCCACCAAATGATTTTGAGTAATTCATATTCGATCATGCTTAAGCCTCCTCATTGGCTTTTTTCGCAGCTTCAATTTTCTCGAAGTGGTATTTACCAGTATGAAGCGAGCTTGGGCCTAGACGTGAGAATTTGATCATCAAGTACATTTCAATAATCAGCAAAACGGTATAGAACGCTGCCAATGCAATGATTGAGCCCCATACGTCGCCAGTGCTGAGTGAAGATGCAGACAAGTGTGTTGGAAGTACTTCACCAATTGTCCATGGTTGACGACCAACTTCTGCTACATACCAACCTGTTTGCGCTGCAATCCAAGGTAATGGTAATGAGAATAACGCAAATTTTAATAACCAAGGTTTGCTTTCTGCGTTGCGTTTAGCCACTGCAAAAGTTGCAAGTGCGAATAACAACAGCATTAAGAAACCAGAAGCTACCATGGCACGGAATGCCCAGAACAAACTTGGTACGTGTGGAATAGTATCCGCAGCAGCCATTTTAATTTGTTCGTCAGTCGCATCTACTACGTTTGGCGTGTATTTTTTCAACAATAAACCATAACCCAAATCGGTTTGAGTTTGCTCAAATGCAGCTTTAAGTTCAGGAGATTGGTCGCCCGCACGTAATTGCTCAAGTTGTTGATAAGCAACCATACCGTTACGAATACGAACTTCGTGGTTTGCGATCAGGTCTTTAATACCAGTCACTTCTTCGGTGATAGAACGCGTTGCAATAATCCCCATGACATAAGGAATTTTAACTGCGTAATCTGTCGTTTGCGTTTCTTCGTTTGGAATACCAAATAAAGTGAACGCTGCAGGAGCAGGGTGAGTATCCCATTCTGCTTCAATTGCTGCGAGTTTGGTTTTTTGAACATCACCTAATTCATAACCTGATTCATCACCAAGTAGAATTACAGATAAAGTAGAAGCTAAACCGAAAATTGCTGCAATAGCGAATGAACGACGCGCAAATGGCAAGTCTTGCTTTTTCAATAAGTAATAACTTGAAATCGCTAAAACGAAAATAGCACCCGTTACATAACCTGCAGAAACAGTGTGTACGAATTTAACTTGCGCAACAGGGTTAAAAATTAACGCCCCGAAGTCAACCAATTCCATACGCATGGTTTCGTAGTTAAAGGTAGAACCCACTGGGTTCTGCATCCAGCCGTTGGCAACTAAAATCCAGAGAGCGGACATATTAGAACCAAGCGCAACCAGCCACGTTACACATAAGTGCTGCACTTTGGAGAGGCGATCCCATCCAAAGAAGAATAAACCAATGAAGGTCGATTCTAAGAAGAAGGCCATTAAACCTTCAATTGCGAGTGGTGCACCAAAGATATCACCCACGTAGTGTGAGTAATACGCCCAGTTTGTACCAAACTGGAACTCCATGGTTAAACCAGTGGTTACCCCTAAGGCAAAGTTAATACCGAAGAGTTTTCCCCAGAATTTGGTCATGTCTTTATAAATTTCTTTACCAGAAATCACATACGTGGTTTCCATAATGGCAAGAATAAAAGCCAGACCTAAAGTCAGTGGAACAAAAATAAAGTGATACATCGCGGTCATTGCGAATTGGAACCGCGAGAGATCGACCACGCTTTCAGAAATCATCAACGTGTCTCCTTGATTGAGGAAGGACTGCCAGCAATACGCTCAGCAACTTGTGAATCAAAATTTTGAGGAATAGTTGGGGCATCAAACCAAATATTTTTGATGACCATTAACAGCACGACCTTAATTATTAAAATGATCGTGAGTTCACGAACTACTTTTCTATTTAAATCTTTAGGAACTAAGCTCACTTTTATAAGCCTATTTTTTAAACTGTGTTTTATATTATTAAACAAAAACATACAAAAAAAAATAGCTGGCACAGTTAAAATGCAAATATATTGTTAACTTATTATAAATCAATAGTTTGTTTTTGGGTGTTGCAGAGAATAAATGGAGGAAAGTAATATTTTTTAAACTTGACAGAAACACTTGTAATTAATAATTCAAAATCTGACTAAAATACTTATATTTTAAAAAAGCAAATCAGACTAAATTGCTATGAATAAAAATCAATCTAAAAATAGCAATAAATTAGAGATAT
>NZ_JAYJLK010000058.1:0-10256 GCF_051948795.1 Acinetobacter sp. Lyrl_1 | reverse complement strand
AAATCTGCCCAACAAGGCAATAAAAAAGCCATTGAAGAACTTAAGAATTATTAATTTTAGACATATTATCTTCTTATATATTTCTATAAAGTTTTCCTAAAATTAACATAATACACCTTATACGCAGTCAAAAATGGGAGCCTAAGCTCCCATTTTTATTGATGATTTTTTAATTCTTTTAGCATGGCATCCCGTAAAATTTTATTCATTCGTGTTTGATAGCCTTTGCCTTGGGCCTTTAGCCACTGCATGACATCTGCATCGATGCGAACCGTAGTTACTTGTTTAGTCGGCTTGTAAAATGGATTTTGCACTGCATTTTTCCAAAAACTTTCATCAAGTTCAGGAATGTCTGAAAAGTCTATTTCACTGTCTGCGCGTTTAGCCAGAGCTTCAAGTCTTGCCTTTTGTTCTTCAGACAAAACAGGAGGTTTATTCAAATCTACTTTGTACGTAACGGTTTTGCTCATACTGTTTCCTCTCTTTTTTCTCTGCCTGTCGTGCCGAAATAATGCGGATATGATCCATCCCATTATGGTCTTGTACTGTATGAGCAACCAACAGAACAGCTTGCCCATGTACCATACCTATCGCTTGCCAACGATACTCACCATTTTCAAAGCGATCTTGTTTATATAAGGCATGAGCATCATAAAAAACCAATGTTGCATCTTCAAAAGCAACACCATGTTTTTTGAGGTTCTTTTCTGCTTTTTGCTCATCCCATGAAAACTCAATTTCCATAGTTAAATCGCTTTTTATTAATACAAAAATGTTAATACAAAATTGTAAATATTGCATTCTTTATTAGTAATAATCTTACAGAATCGAACATAAAAAAGCCGACTTGTTTTACTGCTTCAATTTTGAATTCTTCAGGGTATCGTTTACTGCTCATAAGCACCTCGTTAATTAGCCATTTTATCTAACTAAAGGGTGTCTACAAAATCGGTGGCTATTCAAATCAGGGCTTTATAAACTTTAAGTAAATTAGGCAAGACAAACACGGATTGTATAGTCAATATCTCAATGGAGAGCTGTTAAAGTATTTGATCAAAGGCAGTTAAAACATTATCCCACAGCGATTTTGCCTCACTACGAAAATAACCCATATGACCGATTTTCGGTAATGACTGGGTTAATGGGATATCAATCAATTGGATATCTGCATTTTGATAACCTTGCATAAATGCGTTACGTGATTTAGGTAATGCCCATAAATCATCTAAAGCATTTGCAGCAATAATTGGCGTATGAATTTTTCTAAATTGTTCTGCAATTTCAGGGACTTTAGGGTCATCAAAAAAATAATGAGGGAATTTACACCAGCGTTTCCATTGTTGATATACCCCATAGGGTAAGTCCTCACCCATACCTAATAATGACATCGGAATATAACCTTTCCATTGTGCCAATGCGGGTAAAACCAAATCCCACAGTAATTTTACTTTCATTGCTTCGGCTTTTGGCATATAGCCATACCAGCCTGCACCTGTGGCAAAAGTATAAAGGCACTTGATTTTTTGATGATTGGGTAATAACCCAAAGGCATGTCCACCAAATGAATGACCCACTATAAAAAGTGGTAAATCATCTGCCATCGTATCGACTACGGCAGCAAGATCAAGTGTTGCCCATTCAATAAAATTACTATCAAAATTTTTAAAATCCGCAGGTTTAGAACGACCAATTCCCCGATAATCAAAGGTGATGACATTGTAACCGTATGTCGCTGCATACTCGGCAAAACGTCGATAGAACGCTTGCGGTACGCCTGTTGCACCAGCCAGAATAATGTTCGCTTTCGGCTTGTCGGCACTGTAATGGCGTGCTGCAAGTGGGTAGCCATCTTGGGTGGTAATGGTGAAATTTGTGTTCATATTTAATCTGGTTATAACAGTTGTTATAGTGAAAATTATGCTAAATTATAACAAGTGTTATAGCAATATGTTTTTTAAAGGGAATGTGACTGATGAGTTTGGCAGCAGAGAGTGAATTAAATACACGGCAGCGGCTTATTTTTGCGGTACTGGATTTATTGCGGACCCAAGGGTTAGCAGCAACCAGTGTGCGAGAAGCGGCTAAACATGCACAAACGCCATTGGGTTCGACTTATCATTATTTTCCTGATGGCAAGCCACAAATGGTCAAAGAGGCGTTGTTATTGTCTGGAAATATCGCGTTGGAACAACTGGATAAAGCATTGAATCAGCATGGGACACGTAAGGGTATTACCGCATTTATTGCGTGGTGGGGGGGGATTGTACAGGATTCCAGTTTTCAGGCAGGGTGTCCTTTAATGTCGGTATTGATGGAAATAGGAAAAGACGATGAAAAAGTACAATATGTTGAAACAGTCAAACAAGTGCTAAATTTATGGAAGCAACGATTGACACAAGCACTTGAACAAGACGGCATCTCATTTGAGCAGGCCACACAAGTCAGCTTAAGCATTATTGCGTCGTTTGAGGGGGCGATTTTGTTATGCCGAGCATGGGGAAATTTAACCCCGTTCCAAGCGGTAACTGCACAATTAGATGTAATGATTAAAAATTTGATTTAATTGTGTTTAAAATAGTTTAATGTGCTGAATTATTCCTATTGGTTTTTACTCATAGCCCATGTGAGGACTTATTAATAGATTAGATCTCTTGCGAAAGTATCGTTTTACCTAATTATTGAATTAGCTAAAACCTTATAAAATGTAGCTTTGGGCTGTTTAAATTTTGACTAACGCAAGAAGTCTATTACCCATCCTTAATATTTTCTAAAATTAACATAATACACCTTATACGAAGTTGAAAAAGGGAGCTTAAAGCTCCCTTTTTTACTAGTTTTTTTTAAATTGCTAAGCGTAAATTCAGTGCTTTTACGACTTTAATAACAGTATCAAAGCTTGGATTTACATCGCCAGAAAGTGCTTTATAAAGACTTTCTCGACCTAAACCAGTGTCTCTTGATAATTGAGCCATTCCTTTAGCTTTAGCAATATTACCTAAAGCTTTTGCAATGAATGCCGCATCACCATTAGATTCATCGATACAGGCTTGTAGGTAAGCTTGCATATCTTCTTCTGTTTTAAGATGTTCAGCACTGTCCCATTTACGAAGTTTGATAGCCATTTACAGCTCCTCCTCTAAATCTTGTGCTAATTGTAGGGCAAGTTTTATATCTTTACTTTGCGTAGACTTGTCTCCGCCTGCTAAAAGAATAACGACCCTTTGCCCTTGCTTACAGTAATAGATCCTGTAGCCAGGTCCAAAGAAGAAACGTAATTCAGAAACACCTTCACCTACTGGTTCAGTATCTCCAAAGTTTCCATCTTCAACCCGATCAATTCGGACTTGTATACGTCTTTTTGCCTGCTGGTCTTTTAACTTAGTAAACCAGTCATCAAAGACTTCAGTGGTATATATTGAGTACATAAGAGTAATGTATCCTATAGGATACATTCATGCAAGAAATAAACTTGAATGTATGGGGCTTACAACAGAATTTCGTATAACCGCCATTATGTTAAGTAGAGAGTTATTCCAAACTTCATTTAGCTAAAAAGTATTTACAAAATCGGTGGGTATCGAATTCCTATCTTGTTTCATTAACTACTAGATTGGTTTTGAATTACATTTT
This sequence comes from Acinetobacter sp. Lyrl_1, assembly GCF_051948795.1. Classification (NCBI taxonomy): domain Bacteria; kingdom Pseudomonadati; phylum Pseudomonadota; class Gammaproteobacteria; order Moraxellales; family Moraxellaceae; genus Acinetobacter; species Acinetobacter sp. Lyrl_1. The sequence continues at coordinate 6,626 of NZ_JAYJLK010000058.1, read as the reverse complement.
CTAGATAATGTAATGGTATCTGTAAATTTGTGACGATTCTTAAACCAATTAGCTTTTTTCGGCTGAATTGTTTTAGCATATTCCACTGCTTCAACCGCATATAACCCAAAATAGTCTTTTGAATTAATACCACGAACATTAGAAATTTTGCCATCTTGAGAATAAAATTCGATGTCATATTCGCCAAGATTTTCATCTACATATTTAGATAGTTCAAATTTCCGGATCCATCTCTCGTTTGATTAAATACGGTTTATAAGGCTCAAGAATACTCACTTTAGATTGTGTTCGTTGATATTTAGGTGTTACTTGAGATCGTAAATATTTACGCACAGTATTTCTAGAAATATCGAGTTCGCGGCTAATTGCCTTAATAGATTGACCTTGTTGATGAAGTATTTGGATTGTCACTGCTTGCTCCAAAATTAACATGTTGAGCAGTCCAAAAAGACCACTATATTAACCAAGGGGGTCAATTTTCAAATGCTGTTGGGGGGTCATTTTTACATTGCCGCTAACAACTCTTCAGCATGCTGGCCTGAACGACTATCCTGAAAGTCATAGATCACCGCCTGAACTGGATTGTACTGTGTGGTGGCATAGGCCCAGACATAACCTTTCTTCGGTTTTTTATTATTCTCACCCATCCGCATGATGGTGACCGGTGTTTCATCTGCATGCAGCACCCGCTGTTGTAGTACCACCTCTTTTAAGGCATTGGCCAGAGGTTCCAGTTCTACACCGCAGCGACCTATCCAGTCAGATAAAGTTGATCTAGAAAGTTCGATTCCCGCCCGCTGATAGATCAGACGTTGACGGTACAGCGGCAAATGATCGGCATACTTCGATACCAGCACATGGCTGAGCAATTCAGGTGAAGCAATGCCTTTATCAATCACATAGGCGGGCATCGCTTGCTGAGTCAGAGTGTCACACTGATCACAGACCCATTTACCACGCACATGCTGTTCCTTATAGAACTGTGCCAGTCTGAAATGCAGTTTTTCACTGATATCTTCGCCGATACGACGTAACTGGCAGCCACAACTGCATTGGGTTGATGCAGGTTCATGCTCAATACGGATGGTGTGTAGATGATCTGGTAGCAGTCGACGTTTAGGTTTGTTGACTGTGGCTTTCTGTGTCCCTGCATCGGTTTTATCTGCATTTAATCGTTCTAATTCCAGATCAACGGCTGCGATATCTTCTTCGACCGCTTCGTCCCATAGATGGATTTGTTTTGCGGTGAGATGTTCGTTTTTACTGCCGAATTTATGCTGTTTAAACAGCGCCAGTTCATGCTCGTATTTTTGATTGAGAATGGAAAGATGTTGAACTTTGGCATCCAATTGTTGGTTTGATTGTGCTAGAGACTGATGCTGCATCGCCAACTGTCTGGTGAATTCCAGCAGTTGTTCATGGGTCAGTTGGCTTAAGTCAGGCAGCGTATTCATGACCGCAGTATGCCTGAGGTCATGAAGAGAATGAAATAGAACGTTTGGAGGATGGCAGAATGGTCGAGCTTGGTTTAGAGCATATTCACCACTTGCTGCAATCCAATTCTCTGCCAGGGCAAACCTTGGATTAATGCCTGTAACTGTTCCGGGCTGAGGGCCACGGTTTCACCTTGGTGAACTTGAGCCCAGTGAAATTTACCCTGTTCCAAACGCCGGGCACACAGCCAGATGCCCAGTCCATCATGTACCAACACTTTCATACGATGACCACGTTTATTACAGAACAGGTAGGCGCAATGCGGTTTGATGTAGCCAAAGGCTCTCACCACCTGAGCCATGACAGTATCCATTCCTGCTCGCATATCCATGGGCTGGGTAGAGAGCCAAATTTCATTGATACGGATCATGTTGCCAGTGCCTTGAGTAATTCTGCCAAGGCAGGTATTTCTGATGTCTGCCATTTTAGCTGAATATCATTATTCGTATGAGGCACGGTGATACACAACGTGATCCTCTCATCAATAGGTTGGCTGATTGCAGCAGTGTAAGGCAAAGCAATAAATGCTGGATTCACATGAGTAGGATCCTGCACGGCACCCTCATGATGGCTGAAGATCCTGATCCAACGACTGACAAGGTTGGCATTAATACTATGTTGCAGTGCGACCGAAGCGATCGAGGTATTAGGATTTTTGCAGGCATTGACAATACTGAGTTTGAATTCTTTGCTGTATTTTCGGCGTTTTTTAGCAACAGGAGGTGTTGCTGAATATATATCCATGTTCATGGATTAAGTCCCCACTTGTTTTTAGGTGGGGACTAAATTAAGGCTTATAGGATCGCTTGGTAAGGCTGTGTTAGCCGGATGCTTACTTTCTTTTACCTTAATAACGGATTTGTTTAACGGCAGCATACTTTTTGAAACACCACCAAACTATTTATATTCCACCAGCATATAAATTTCCCTATCGGAAAATCTGATAGGAATTGATTATTTTGATACAAAACGTGAAAACTGGGAGTGATTATATGGACATATATAATATTTCCGGATAAATATAAACCACTCCACAAGAAGAAAGGCAGAATTTAATCTCAGTCTGAAGTAATAGTACTCTCAAAGACCAAATGTTAAGACGCATACTTAAGAAAGCAAATTTCAATAATGCATGAGGATGTAATTAGTTTGACGGGACTAAAAAAGTGTAGCAACTTGCTACACTTTTTCGCTTTTTTGAATCAGCTGTTTTAAGAAATCTTCTAAATGTAAAAGACTGGCTTCGTCAATTTTCGAGATATTCAGAGAAACTTTAAGCTGTTTTTGATTCAGTTTGATATTCCCCGCAATCTTACCAGCATATTCAATTTTTCTGACCACGGATGTTGTGGTCAGTTTTTCTGGATTCTGACTCAATAGTTTTTCAGCATAAGTAGTAACTTTGCTTTGCTCGAGTTTTTTGTCTTTTAATTTTTCCCAAGCTCCGAGTAAGGCCATTTCGGCTTCAGAGAGTTGTTCAAGATGATCCGATAGAAATTTTTTGAATGCAGTTGCAGCAGTACGGCCTAGCAAGCCCGGTTCCACATCAAGGTCATTTAAAATTGCTTGCGGCAGTTTTTCGTATGCTAAATACTTGTACATATCTTCGCGATTTAAACCCAGTGAATTGGCTAAACGTTGCTTGTTTTTCTTTAATTTCTCATCAAGTGAGTTCAAGCCAATAAAAATCTCATAATCTGTCAGATCCTGACGCTTTAAATTCTCTGCCAGGGTTAACAAAGATGCTTCTACATTATTTGCATCAATTATAATGGCTTCAATCACAGACTTTCCGAGTAATTGATGTGCCCGTAAGCGTCGCTCGCCTGCAATCAGTTCATATTTCAGATTATCCAGTTTACGCACTGTAATGGGCTGCAAAAGGCCGATTTCATTAATAGAATCCGCCAGTTCTTTTAACTGTGACTCTTCAAATATTTTACGCGGCTGGTTTGGACTTCGGCTGATATCCTCAATAGGGACATTACGTCTAAACTCTTTCGGCTCTTTAATATTGTCTTTCTGTGCTTGCTGATGTTTTTCTGTATTCTGTTTCAGTTTCTGAGCTAAAAGCTCTTTGGTGCTTGCCATAATGCTCTCAGGTTTTAATTTTCACTACAATTTCATTGGCAAGGCTTTCAAAAGCCTTACGTACTTTTGAATTTTTTTCTACTTTCAAAAGTGGTTGTTGCAGAATCGCTGCTTGATTGACTTTAGTACTTTGAGGAATTGTGGTTTCTAAAATTTTACCTACCTGTTTCAAGGCTTCATCCCGAATCAGCTTACAGACATTCTGACGTTCATCATGCTTAATTAGTAAAGCGCCTAAAAGCTCTAAATCTGGATTAATACGTTTGATTTTTTCAAGATGATTTAAAAGATCTGTTACCCCATACAATCCATATTGTGATCCTGATTCGATAGGGATAATGACATGTGTTGAAGATGCCAAGGCATTGCTGGTTAATAATTTAAGGCTAGGTGGACAGTCGATCAATATAAAATCATAAAGATCTTTTAATAGTTTTAACTTGATATTTAACTCTTCAGAAGGACGGGGAGCTTCTTCTTTTAGTTGATCTTCAGTTTTTCCTAAATTTAAGGAACCATAAATTAATGATACTTTTTCAAAGTTCGTTTCTTCTTGTAATGCATCTGCCAACAACGAAATATCGCCCACTAGTAATTCTGCTGTAGTGACAGCAATTTCGCTTGGATGTTGGATCCCAATGTGTAAACTTGCGTTTGCTTGAGGATCTAAATCAATGACTAAAACTTTGTAGCCCAGATTGGCAAGTTCTGAGGCTAGGTGTACAACAGTCGTTGTTTTGCCACATCCGCCTTTATGGTTAGCAACAGTAATAATTTTTGCAGACATGCGTGTCAGATGCTTCCTTATTTCAATGTTTAGTAATATAAATAACTTTCATTCATCTTACTATAGTTTTTAAATTTATAAATCCTATTTATTCAGCTGTAAAACAACTTAAAAAATAAATTTTTAACTAAGCTAGCTTAATTAAAAATTAGAATAATTAGTTATTTAGCTAATTAATAATTAGGATCATATTTTTATTATATAAAACAAATGCTTGTAACTTTAAAAGTGGAAGGTTTGTCACTATAAAGTGGAAGGTTTGTCACTATAAAGTGGAAGGTCTGTCACCGTAAAGTGGAAGGTCTGTCACTATAAAGTGGAAGGTTTGTCACTATAAAGTGGAAGGTCTGTCACTAGGGTGGAAGGTTTGTCACTACTATTTTTAGAACTGCTATTTTTATTTAAAAATAATTTAAAAAACAAATATTTAAGCTGTTAATAAAGTCTCATAACTAAGCTTTAAAGGTGGAAAGATTGTCACTGTATCTTCTTAACCTGTGGATAATCTGTTTTTATTGGATATTTCCTGATGATTATATGTGCAGTTATACCTTTTAAATCTAACAAAAAGGTGGAAGCCTTGTCACATCAGGGTTTTTATCTGACTTAACCTAACTAGACCTGAATGAAAAAAGTAAAAATAGACCTTCTGAACTGTAATTTCGAGACTAAAGGTGGAAGGTCTGTCATCATGGGGTGGAAAGATTATAATTAATTTCACTTTAAGTGCAGGAAATCGGCTAAAATGCTTCTTTTTGATGACAAACTTTCCACTTTTAGAATATTGTGGTGAAAGTCTTGAAAGTTTTTCCACTTTTGTATATAAAAACTAAGTTAAATTATAAATATCACGGTTATGACAGAATCTGAACCATTGCAAGAAGAATCGAATTATATTCCTTACTGTATAGGCAACATTCGCCATAATGGCGTTGTCAGTACCAGTAACCGTTTAATTCGCCCAATCGAATTATCAGCCAATGAATATAAGGCACTTTTATATGCAATGGCGGTTGCGAATTATAGTGAGAAAAATAGGGTAGATGGTGAAATTACCGAACAAACTTATATTTATTTGTATAAGGATGATTTGGCAGATTTACTAGGATTAAATAAACGTAATTCAATTAATGTTGCAATAGATCGGATTTATAAAGAGCTTTCATCCCGGGTAGCTCATTTTATTATTGAGGAGCCAGCTGATAATGGTAAGAGAAAGACTAAAAAAGTACATTCTGTCGTTCCCATTATCCGTGAGTTAAGATGGGAAGATGATTCTAAAAATGCGATTCAGATTCGTTTTACCAGTGAGGTGTTGCCGTATTTCACTCAACTGGCTGGGGGTAATTTTACTACCTATCAGCTAAAACATCTTTTTGCCCTAGATTCTGTTGCCAGTATGAGTCTTTATACTTATTTCATTAAAAACGAATTTAAGTACGCCAATCAAAAGAGTTATGAAGTGCCATTACTTTTAGAAAACTTGAAAGCACTGATTGATATTAATGAAACCAAATATGATCGCTGGGTAGATTTTAGACGCTATGTATTAGACAAAATAGTGGCAGAAATTAACGAAAATACAGATCTACAGTTAGAGTATGAAACCGTTAAGAAAGGCCGTCCAATTGTAGGTGTGAATTTTAAACTGCATCATCGGATTGCTGATAAGGCACTGGATGAATTTGCAGTGATTGAAAAAATCTATCTTGATGTTCCATTTGAAGACAATGCATCCGTAAAAGAATTAGGGGCTAAATTCGATATGAATGTACGTTCTTGGTATATTTTTAATAATGATGAAAATTATCAGCAGTTCAAGAAGTGGTTTAAAAAAGTAGGATGCCTCACTGACTCTCAAGCAAATATTGTCATTAATGACACTTTATTCCAAATGGATTTTGCTGAAATTGGTATGGGGTTGAATGACTTTAAACGAAATATGAAGCATAAACTTAAAAGTAATCCGGAATTCGTCCATAGTATTCGTGAAAGACTGAATGATATTTTTGGTAAAGAGTTGATCTAGCGAAAAGTGTAGCAACTTGCTACACTTTTTAGATATATGTTCGTAAAGAATACAAGTGGTAAGGACCTTAGGATAAAAACGACTCTGTTGCATAAAGTGTGAAAATTGAGACTGAACCGTACCGGGTTTGTCGGAGACCACTTTTCTTGAGAGAATGTCCCGATGAAAAAAGTAAAATACACCCCTGAAATCAGAGATAGAGCGGTTCAATTATTGATTGAATCT
>NZ_JAYJLK010000057.1:0-11388 GCF_051948795.1 Acinetobacter sp. Lyrl_1 | reverse complement strand
CGATTAAATACCGCCTGCTTTTTTGGCTGAGTTCTATCTTTATTTGCACAGTATTTATAGTTAAATTGTGGAATTACAATGTTGGGATGTTGCACAATATTTAAGCGATGTCGATTAACACGCCCTGCTGTCTGAACTATCGACTGCACACTTGAAGCATCAATAATCGCCCAGTCAAAATCATGATCGCGCCCAACTTCTTCTACAGGCGTTGCAATCACAATCAATGGAATATCTATAGAGTTAGAGGTCTGAACGATACTTAATATCTCTTCATCCGTATAAATATGTTCATTTCCCGTTGGACGTTTTGTGCCATTTTTATGCCGTGTGAGCAAAAAGTCGAGTCGTTTTTCTTTGTGGAATCTTGAGATTAGCCAATCATGAGCATGGTAACAAGCAATCTGTGCATGTGGCAGTCGGCCTGATAAATGCTTTGCTAAATCAATAGCATGCTTGATATTTGCCACACGGATTAAACCAAATGAAAGTTTTTTGTCCTGTTTTTTAAGTGACCAACGATGTTGTTGATGTAGAGCTTCTGTCTGCTCCAAAATCGTCCTTTTCCATTGATCAACAGAAGGATTTTCAATACTGGCTAAACGTGCCAAACGATATGGCTGTTCTGCTTTAACCGTAAGAACGTGCTGCAACTCATCTAAATGCTGTTGATAAACCTGATTAAATACTGATGGTTCATGGCTTTTTTGTACCAGTATTTTAGGCTTCAATTCATTGTCTGCAATCGCTGCAATAAATTTTTGTGGTTCCTTATATAAGGCTGCGCGAAGCTCGACTCCTGATTCAAAAGCGCGGTAAATGCTATCTGCGACTGTTGCTGAAAGCGTTGCAGATGAACAAATGACATGACGACCATACATTGCAGCCAATTGGACTAAACGCAATACAGCGATTAATGATTTAGGTTCATAACCATCAATTTCATCTAAAATCAGGTCACTGCTCATAATTCTGAGCAATGCTTTAACATGATGCCCTTGTCGGTGTGGTTCGCCTGCCGCGATTAAATAATCAATCGTGGATACCAATAAAGGCGAGGCTAAAACATTTTGAGCAACTTTATCTACTCCCCTTTTTCCTTTGACTATTTTAGTAAATAGAGGATGCAACCACTGTGGTAAGTCTTGATCCTGTGCATAAGCATCAAATACAGGTTCTGGTAAATTTTCATCTTCATCAGCCACAGACGCATTTGCACGACTTTCATTAAATAACTTTTGGCTGACATGATCACCAATAATCACGGCAATTTCATCATCCGACAGATTCATGGAGCTTTTAAGTGCATCACCAGTCTGTAACGTTAATGAGCGAAGATTCAGTGCAATGGCAAGGCGTGGATCATTCGGTCTTAATATACATGCTGCACGCAGGTTCATTCTGGTTTTACCACTCCCCGTTCCTGCAATATTCAGCAATAAGCAAGGGGTATCTGGCATTTTATTGATTTGCTTTTGTAAGGCATGAGCAACCAAATTTTGCCACTGAAATCTGGGTAAAGTAGAAGGCTGACAGATAAACTCAACCGTTTGTTCACTTAAACCAGCAAGATTCAAATCTGTCATCATTTTTGTGGCAATATACGCAGCACGATCTCCAACCTGCTGCAAATGCCAATCCAGAGGTTGATCTTGCATTCGCTCCTTTTTGCCTTGTGGACTATTTTTTATCTTTGTATTGGCAAATAGGCTGACATTTTCAGGTTTTGTTTCAGAAAACTGTTCCGCAGAAACGGTATGGTCTGCATGAATGAGTGCTGCGCGGCTATGTAGTGCTAAAGCTTTCCAATATAACTGTTGATCTTCCGTTGCTTGGGTCATTTTCGCTAAGCGGGCCATACGGTTTTGGTGACTTTTAAATATGCTGTCATTTAAATCACCCGCACAGGTGAATTGTTCTACACGAGGATGTTTTTCCCTGACATGCAAATCCGCATTTGGATACCAGTTGTTATCTCCCAATAAGCCATGATGCGTCACCACCAAATAATCCACGGCTTCTAATTCATTCAGCAAAAATTGTTTTCTTATCTTAGTACGTTCGCCCAGGGTTAAATCTGTTAAGTTACGATCAATATTTTTCCATGCTTCTGGCCAATTCCAGTTATTTTTACGCATTTGCTGCAATAGTTTCATCGACAACCATTCATGTCGTACATCATCTTTGAGCATCTGCCCTGCCATCGCAGGACTTAATTTGCTTTGAAAGTGCTGAGAAGCCTTACCAATGTCATGTACATCACCTGCAGCACCTGCAAGTAAACTTGCTGCTCGAACCCATTCAGGCACTTGCAGCTGCTTTTGTTGTTTACATGTCGAAGCAACTGGATAAGCACCCTCTAAATTAAAACGATGCTTAGAACTGAACCGTACCGGGTTTGTCGGAGACTTTTTATTTAAGTTAGGCCACCTGACCTAACGGATTAATTTTATCATAGTACATTGCTTCAAAATCAAAAGGTGGCACATAACCTAGTGCACTATGTACACGCTCTTTATTGAACCAATCTACCCAATTTAATGTCGCAAGTTGTACATCCGCTAAACCTTGCCAATCTGCTTTTAAATATTCAATCACCTCTGTTTTGTATAAGCCATTCACTGTTTCAGCCAAAGCATTATCGTATGAATCACCGGTCGTACCGACTGATGCTCGTAAATTTGCTGCTTCTAAACGATTGGTATAGCGAATGGAAAGATATTGAACCCCTCTGTCACTATGGTGAATCACATTCTTTGGCATGTCTCGAGCATGTAACGCTTGCTCAAGTGCATCGAGCACCATATCTGTATTCATCCGTGTCGATACTTTCCATCCAACAATTGCTCGTGAGAAGACATCAATAATAAATGCAGTATAAACCCAGCCTGAATTTGTTTGAATATACGTGAAGTCAGCGACCTGAGAAGCATTGCTTCGCAAGGGTCAGGATGATCAGCACTAAAATTGCGTTTCACCAAGTCATCTGCTCGTTTTTGATCCTCTCGGCTACGGGTAGTTTGTTTATTCTTACCACGCCAAACACCTTGTATACCTAGTTTTTGCATCAATCGAGCAACTGTACAGCGAGCAATAACATAGCCTTCACGTTTCAATTTTTGCCAAACTTTACGCACACCATATCGACCTGAACTTTCCTTCCAAATTCGTTTAATTTGTTCAGCATGATGCAAGTCATGTAGATCTCGCTTTGCTCGATGTTCCGGGTTTTCAACGAAATCTAGTGTTCGATAATAGGTAGAAGCCGCGATCGGTAAAATCCTGCAAATCGCCTCAACACCATATAACGCCTTATTGTTATGGATGAAATCTACCATTATTTGTGTGGGCGGTCGAGCTCCGCCTGGGCGAAAAAAGCGGCTGCTTTACGTAGAATTTCGTTAGCACGTTGCAGTTCTTTATTTTCACGTTCGAGTTGTTTAATACGTTCTTGATCTGAAAGTTGCTGTACTTTAATTGGGTTTTGTTTATCTAAATATTTTTGATACCAAACACGTAGAGTTTCAGGAGTACAACCTATCTTGGGAGCAATAGCGGTGATCGCAGCCCAATTCGATGGATAATCTTTCTCGGATTCAATCAATAATTGAACCGCTCTTTCTCTGATTTCAGGGGTATATTTTACTTTTTTCATCGGGACATTCTCTCAAGAAAAGTGGTCTCCGACAAACCCGGTACGGTTCAAAAAAACCGTTTGCCATCGCCCAGATGGTTTAGAAGCCAACCTAAACCACCTGTCTGCTCGTAATAAGGTTTGCCATCGCCCAGATGGTTTAGAAGAAATGGGTCAGAGTTAATAATCACCGCATATGGTTTGCCATCGCCTAGATGGTTTAGAAGTGCAACTTTAGCGGCTGTACGCTCAAAAGAGCGTTTGCCATCGCCTAGATGGTTTAGAAGGATATCCAGGGGCACGAGCGAGCGGGCGTTATGTTTGCCATCGCCTAGATGGTTTAGAAGAAACGGCATGATTTTGGATTTAAAAACCACAAGTTTGCCATCGCCTAGATGGTTTAGAAGTAAACTTATCGTTCAATAAACTAAACAATGTTGTTTGCCATCACCTAGATGGTTTAGAAGTCTAGCGCTTCTAAAATGCGTTTATTTTTAGCGTTTGCCATCGCCTAGATGGTTTAGAAGATTGATTACAGTGATTTTCCAACTCTCAGGCAGTTTGCCATCGCCTAGATGGTTTAGAAGTTTTTTTAATTGCAGGCTTGTGCATACAAAGTGTTTGCCATCGCCTAGATGGTTTAGAAGACCGAACCATCTGGAATATCTTTCATCAATTCGTTTGCCATCGCCTAGATGGTTTAAACATTACACCCCTTATTATCAATCAAATTAATTTTCAAAGTAACTCTAAATAACGATGCACCCAATCAACCGAAATGCGCTCTTGCTCTAAACGCCTATTTTTAAATGTCTGTGCACGCAAATCATGAAATAATTTTAACTCGTCAGCAGTGAGATATTGTGGCTCACTAAAAATAGAGTCTGGTTCATCCCCCATATGATTTTGGAACTGTAACACTGTGGCTTCATCCATCATTAAAGCAATCACGTGTGGAATTTTTTGCCGAACCATACTTAAAATATTTAAACCTTCAGAGTCGATATCTCCCCAATAAAAAACCTGTTTATACTGTAACCACTTGGCCTTCATCCATGTAATATTTTTACCCCCACCACAAACCACAATACTATTTTCCAAGTAAGGGCACGCTAAACCTGACTGAATATTTTCAACTACAATTATTCGTTCCGCAGGTAACTCAAATTGATCTAGCACCTCTGTGGACAATTGAAAAACGGGGAGTCCTCCCAATTTTTCCTGCACATTTGGGCAGACGGGTTTGATCGTCAACCAACCTTTGGGGCTATCTAAGCAATCTAGCCATGCCAACAACCCTCCAGCCAGTACGATCTCATCATCATAAAGTACATTGCAAATTGCCTCCGCCAGCAATAAGTTCTGCTCAAGAAACTTCGTGTTTACAGCGCTTAATGGCAAGGCCCTTAAATAAAGCCCTGCCCCCATATTCGGTTTCAGCTGTTCAATCAGCTGAATCAACCATTGCCATTCTTGTTGGCTATAGCGTTCTATCTGCTCTAAATGATGAATTAAAGTTTGAAATAAACGGTGCTGATGACGATCATGCACAAAAGACTGCTTCAAAAAGCTGGATATTTTATCCAACCAGTTTTCAAGTTGTTGCTCTGTTCCTAAAAGCTCAGTAAGCTGCTGTAAAGAAAAAATTCGTAACTTTACTGGAACACGTTGTTCTGAAAGTTGTCGATACTGCCGTTCTTGCCATTCAACCAGTTCAGGATAAGCAAAATCTGTCCACGCTTTAAAAAAAGCATGAAAATGACCCAAATTATCTCTAGCTTGTTGGTCTGTGGGCACTTTCAGTGAAATTTCGATTGGAAAAGGACGTTGATTTAACAACCGCTGCTTTAAATTTCGACGATTTTCCCATTCTTTTTTATGCAAAATACCCAAAACGGTATTTGGAAGTAATCCCCACTTCTCAATTTTAGGCATCTAACTGCACCCCAAACTGTTGTGCCTCTCTATGCAGTTGCTGTTGTTTTTGCGCCATTTTTTCATCAATTTCCTGCCAAGTAATTTCACATAAATGACTTTCATGTTTCTCAATATCACGCTCGGCAATTAATAAAGAACGTGCTGACTCACGCGCTAAATTCAAGTTTTTATAAGGTGTGATTAAATTGACATGAATTTTCAACGCCTTAAATACTTTGAGTACTCGACGACTAACCGCTTCAGCTGTGTTTGAAAAAGCTTCATCTAAAAACACTGTACTGTAGATTGGATAATCATAGCCGTCTGGTGTTAATACATAAGCCAAACTCGCTGCCACAATGGTTCCAGCAAAAGATTCTTTTTCTCCGCCAGATTTACCACTCGATGACTCCAAAACATCTCGTATTTCTTCTGTAGCCAAATCGACTTCTTCTGCATAGAAAGACATTTGATGACGAGGATCAAGTAAACGCTGGCTTTCAAAAGTATGCGCTGTAACCGAGTTACTCGCTTTTTCTAAAATAGAAATTAATTCAGCTAACTTTTTAAAACGTTGTTCATATTCAATACTATTAATACTAGATATGACCCATTTTAGTTTTTGCTCAAAATCTATGACGTGTGGATACTTTTCCTTTTTGTATCCTAGTCTTAGATAGCTGCCAGACTTAAATTCTGTACGCCGTAAAACCTGATTAATTATGGCAATACGGTCAGTAATTTCTTCTCTATCTGCCTCAAGGCGATTCTGAATCACACTTAAAGACTGCATGGTATGTTTTTGCAGACGCTGTTCAAACTGTTCAACTAAGGCAGGCAAACCTTCCTTTTCTAGTTCATGAAAATAGGCAACGCAATCATCCAATGCGGCCAAACCAACTGCCCATTCACGTTGTAATGCAATATGTGACCATTTATCCTTGCCACGAAACTGACCAATAATGTACGTTGCGCTATTTTTTGCTGAGGTATTTTGGTTGCTGGTATGTTCAATTAAACGCTCTAGCTCTTTTTCCACAGCAGTAAGATAAGCATCCTCCAACCGAGGTGTTTCTCCTATACGCTGTAGCAGCAGTTCTCTGGCTTGTTCTGGGACACCTTGGTTTGCTGCCTTTTGCGCTTGTTGTTGTTTTTCTGCATCACTGAGTTTCTGTTTGAGTTTCCCCCAAGTGTGTTGTAACTGTCCTTTATGTTCCTGTAGTTGTTTTAACTCCTCTTTTGCAAGCTCCCAACGTTGTCGAGCTTGTTCAATATTGGTATCTGCCTGTTGTAAATGTTGCAAGTCATTGCTAGTCTGTTGCTGGCGCTCTGTCCAATAAGGAATATTTATCATCTCCCATTGGTAACGTAACATTCGCTCCCACAAACTCTTATGCTGTGTTACCTGATCTAGCACCTTACGCGATTGTGCAACACTCAAGGCATACTGTTCCAACTGTACCTCAAGTTTTTTTACTTCATGCTTTAATAAATCTAAACGTGAAGTATTGGAAAATCCCAAACACCAAATTTTTCGATCATCAATCCGCTGTTGATCTTTTTTCTCAAAACGTCCTTGCTCACGATGAATTAAGCCCTGTTGTGTCATAGAAAAAGGCGTTGTATTCATGATTGTTGTATCTGCCACACATTGCAGATCAAAGCGAAGAAGATGTTGTTTTAACCAATCACGATATGGATGCTCTTGCCAAACCAATTTCCGCAGAAAACCATTTTCTTTAAAATACACACTTTCTGTAGCATCAGGATGGATCACCTGTAAACGCACATGGGTTTTATTATGACGTGCATTCACCCATTGAGTGACCATCGAATAACGATCTTTCGGCACCAATAACGTTGTTTTTAAACCACCTAATGCTCTTTCAATTGCGCCTTGCCAGCTTTTTTCAGCCTCTTTTACATCAATGAGCTCACCAATAAACATTAATTCATGTTCATCAAAATCTAAATGCTGTCTAAGCTCATCTCTTAAACGCAATAAATGTACATCATGAATATTACTATTAGGTCTGGTTTCTATTTCTTGAATATCGCTTTGAGTTTCTTTCAGTTGCTGTTGCGTTTGTGCGTATTTGCCACTGACTTGAGCAAACTCATCTTGTCTTTGGGTTTTCTCTTGCCCAATATTTAGAAGCTGCTCATGGGCTATTTTTTGGTTATCAATTAAATTTTGCTCGGTTAAATCATCTTGCAATTGTAATTGCTGAGCATCTTCCTGATAACGTGAAGCCTCTATGGTTAATTGATTTAACTGACGCTGTATCAGTTCTAGCTCTTTTTGTAAATTTTCAATCCGATTACCGCCGACTCGTAAATAGTCTTCATGGCAACGCTCTTGTTGTTTTTCCGCATCATGTTCTTGTTGTTCTAATTGCTTAAACTGCGTATGTAATCGCTGTATCTCTTGCTCCAGCTGATGTATTTTTTCAGTCCAAAACTGAACATACAATTCACCTAAATATGCAGGAAAAGCTTGTTTTTCGAGCTGTAGATTATTCAGTTGCAGAGTTAACGCTGTTATTTGAGCAGCTAATCCAGGTAGTTTTTGTAAATATAGGACTTGTTCACGTGCATCTACCAAATGCTTATAGTTTGCCTCTAGGTCGGCAAACTCATTCACTGCTGTCTGCGCTAAAGCACGAACCTGACTTGGTTCTAAAACCAACTCACGAATTAATTTAGTCAAATCATCAATTTTCTTCAAACCTAAAGCACGTGATAACAACGCAGGGGCATTTTTATTATCCATAAATAAATATTTACGGTACATCTCCTGATAGTCTTCAAATTTGCTGTCAAAATAATGCACGCGTGCATCTGTTTTAGGATTAAAATGTTGTTTCAGCTGGCGAGTATTGCCATCTGCAAATTTTTCTAACACCTCCGTCAGTTGCACATTACGACTTGCAATCATATATAAACGGTTCACTTCACTCAGCGAATTTTGACCTTGCCCGACCCAAAACAATCCAATTAAAGTAATCATTGAACCGTCATCAGCGGTATATAGCGCTCTTAATGCTGTCGTCACTGCTTTTTCGCGCTTATTTTTTACTCGCGTTCCAGCACCATCATGTTCTGTGCCAAAACTACCCCGCATATAAGAAAGTAATGTGCGGTCTGAACGAGCACCCTGTGCAGCCGCTACGTTAAAACTGGCTTTATTGGCAGGTTGCAGCAATGCCATTAAACCATCAATAAAAGTGGACTTACCAGCACCATTATCTCCCGTAATGAGTGTTCCTTCAGGATCAATGCGAGCTGTATGCAAGTTATGGAAGGAGCCCCAGTTAAATACTGAAATTTCCGACAAGCGAATTTGGCCTTGTGCAAATAGAGTTGAGAGGGTCATTTCTTGCATGATGATTCTCCATGTTCTTGTTCGGATTGCTGCAACTTGGCCTTTGCTGATAATTGTTGATATTCAGATAATAAACTTTGTAAAAACTCGGCATTCACGACATAGCGGATAATTGGCGTGATTTCATAACGCCCTTCTTCACCACGCAGTCCTGTTAATACTTTTTTTCTCTATAAATTTATCTAATGCTGTATTTAATTTTTTACGATCTTTACTGTCATGATTCGTTAAAGGAATAAATGGAATTAAACTGCTCCGAATTCGCTCAACATCAATAATAATTTTTTGCTCACCCGCAGTTTCCCGTTCCTGATAATACTTCCGCAAAATAAGTAAAATTAAGGTGTCATATACAGTCAAAGTTCGTTTTCGTATCAGTACAGGAAAATCATCTAAAGGCTGGTTCTCATCTTCCTGTTCATCCTCAATACTTTCGAGATTGATGATATAAGCTACACCTTGCTTGGCATCCAAAACCAACTGGATATAAACCTCTGCCAAATGTCTACGAATTTCCGCTTCATATCGGCACAATAAATCAAAAAGTTTTAAGTTTTCTGCTGCAAGAATAACCCCTTGACGCATGAGATAGACCAATACCCGTCGGGCTGCATGCGGCATAAGTGCATCTATATCACGATCCTGAGCATGCTCCATATCTGTTTGATTATCTGCATGTTGTACCTCTGCCCCAGCTGTAGGAGACGAATTTTCTATAGGCTGATTAGCTTGGATTTCTATATTTTTCTCTGAATTTGAAGATGGTCTGCGTACCATTTCAAAGAAGTTGTCATGCTGTTGTATCTTATTTTCTGATCGCATCTCGATCTCCTTAAAGTGCCAGCTCATCTATATTTTTGGGAAATAAATCTGCACTCAAGTAATACACTGGAATACTGGCCTGCAAATGCACACCTGAACGATCCTTAAGTTCAACTTGCTCGGTATGCTGCATTTGTGGTGCTTTAATGGCTTTTGCTATACGCAAGTAAGCAACAAGCTCTTCAAGTCCCGCTTGTAAAGGATGTTCCTGTGTTAAATGGGCAATACTCATCACCCCTTTCTGTGCTAGCATTTGATATGCTTTTTCAGCAACAGCACGAACCCGTACATTGTCTAAGTACTTCAGCATCAGATCACTGGGTTCAGTCTTGTTTTGTTGCTCTTCAACATCACGCGTATCCATATGTTCTGTAGGACTTTTTAAAGCAAGGCTTTCAGGCGAATTCAACTGAATGGAACCCACAGCTAAATCTACTTGTACTTCTGTTTTTAAATCACATTCTGATTCCAACAAAGTCACTGCATTTTTTTCTAATTCCGACAACAATTGATCAATTAAACGATTTTCTAGTGCTGCACCACTTGCAATATAAGCTCTCAAACCTTCTTCGGTACGACGTCGGACTTGGAAAACTCGGCTACTTTCGCGTCCTAACTCACGCATTAACTGAGCTAAATATTTGCGTTGAGATTCGCTTAATTGCTGTGCAACAGGGTGATTCAAAATACTGCGTAACTGCTCTCTAAACTCAGTGGAACGATCTTGATCCTGAAGTAATAAACAAAACCCGTCAAAAGCACTGCCTGCATCACTTTGGGCAAGCAACTGCTCTTTTTCCATTAAACTTAGCAATACTTCTCCACGTGAATAAGCACCACTAATCATATCTAGACGCAACTCTTTATCTCGTAGACGAATCTCATCTTCGACCCGTCTAAAATCGCCTGTAAGAATGGAAGCAAGTTGATAAATTTCTCGTATTCTTTCTTTTTGTTCTGATTCTTCTAATTGTGTAACAACACCCGCCAACAAAGCATCTATTTCATTTTGAATCACTAATTTTTTTTGTTCGAGCAACTCCACTCGTTCTTCAATATTTTCACTCAATGCGACCACAAAATCACGAACCGCATCCTGCACAATTCTTAAATGTGATGCTGTGGTATGGGTTGCTCGCTCATCCAAGCCCTGACAAAAACGTAATACGGTTTCGCTAATATCCGTTTTACTCAGCTTGCCATCTATTTCTCTGAGCCAGCCTGAATGAATCCAATGATTTAAATAATGCGCTGCATTATTTTCTGTCTGCCAAATACCCTGCTCACGACTAGATTTAATCAACTCATCCAAGACATTTCTTGCACGGCCATAAGGGACTTCATTTTGTTCTGCAAATAAGTCAACAATGAACGCTAAAATATGTGGTGCGTTATCTGCTCTTAGTAATTTCCAAATTGAGTTTTCATGATATAAACGCCGATACTTGGCCTGTAACCCTAGAATATTCATGCCATTCCACATCATCTGTATGATGGTTATTTATTCTACAGTTATTTTTTAATCACCCAAGCAAATTACCAAGCAAGACGACACGAGTTGTCGCATAAAGTAAGATGATATAAACAATCACCTTACTTCATCGAAAAAAATAAAAAACAAACCTTATCT
>NZ_JAYJLK010000056.1:0-11698 GCF_051948795.1 Acinetobacter sp. Lyrl_1 | reverse complement strand
ATATTAATATTTCAATAACTTAGTTTTAAAAATTTATAATATGAAATTCAACGTTCAAAAAATAAATGCTGTATTTTCCATTTTTATGCTATTAATATTTTTTGTAGCTGCTATTAATTTAGATGAACACTTATCGTCTTTTGTTCAAAAAAATTTCACTTTTCTATTGATCATTTTCTTATTTAGTATCTCACTCATGCTATATGATTTATTATCAATGATCAAAGCTAAGAAGGATCAGGAGTTTTCTTTTTCAAATAAAAATAAAGAATTAATCAATAAACTAACAAAGCTTTCTTATGAAGAGAAAAACATCTTATCTTTATTTATGAATGACAAAGTTCAAGAAAAAGCATTAAATCCAAATGATCAAGCAGTAGTTTGGCTAGAAACAATTAAATTTATTTTTAATACAGGTAAAACAGAAGGAAATAAAAAAATTTTTAGAATAGAACCCACTCTATCAAAACATCTTCTACAAAATCCAAATAGTTTATATTGAAGAAATACCCAATAAATATTGGACTTTTATATTTTAGTACCCGCCTTCAAACTGAATGACTTCGGCATCTGCTTTATATTTAGCCAACAACTCACGCAGCGAAGTCATCAACACACTGGTATCTACCCCAACTGCCACAAATTCTGTGCCTAAATCCAAATACTTTTGTGTCACTTCATGTTGGGTCGATAAAATCCCTGCTGCTTTGCCTGCTGCACGAATCCGTTGAATCGCATCGACCACAGCGGCTTGTACTTCTGGATGGTTCGGATTGCCTTCATAACCCATCGTGGCAGATAAATCCACCGCACCAATAAACACCCCATCAATCCCATCGACTTGTAAAATAGCATCCAGATTTTCTAAACCTGTGACCGATTCAATTTGAATGAGCAAACAAATATTTTCATGCGCTGTCGCGTAATAATTTGGAATACTGTTCCAGCGAGTTGCACGTGCTAAAGCTGCGCCTACGCCGCGAATACCTTCAGGTGGATAACGTACCGCTTTGACCATCAACTCAGCGTGTTCAACGCTTTCAACCATAGGAATCAGCAAAGTTTGTACGCCAATATCCAACAGTTGTTTAATGAGTTGCACACTGCCAATCGGCGGGCGCACCACCGCTTGAGAGGGATAAGCCGCAATACTTTGTAATTGTGACAAAGTGGTTCTTAAATCACTCGGTGCATGTTCCCCATCAATTAAAAGCCAGTCATAGCCTGCATTGGCGGCAATTTCAGTGCCATACGCATCTGCTAAACCTACCCATAAGCCAATTTGCTGCTGAGTTTTTAATTTACGCTTAAAATAATTGATATATTCCATCCATACACCTTTGGGATGCACCATGCTCAAGTTTATATTTAACGCCTATTTGCTATAAACAACCAATAGTGAAAACGTCTTGCATGATTGAATTTAACACTAAGTTTAAAGATGTTTATGTCGTGCTCATCTCATCTTAACCGCATAAATAGCACATGGATTCATTCCGTTAGCATAGCGAGGCATGTTAAGCTTTTGGCGCACACCTGCCCCAAATATAGTCTTTAAATGGAGATGATTCATGGATTTGCTCAACGTTGCACAAACTCGTTATACGACCAAAGCCTATGATGCGAGTCGCACTATTCCTGCAGAACAATTTGAGCGTTTATTAGAAATTCTGCGTTTAGCACCATCTTCCATTAATATTCAGCCGTGGCATTTTTTTATTGCAGATCGCCCTGAAGCCAAACAACGTATTGCTAAAGCTTTAGTTGGAAAGTACGCCTATAACGCCCCTAAAGTTTTAGATGCTTCGCATACCATTTTATTTTGCACCAAAGCTGACATTAGCGAATTACATTTAGAAAACCTGCTTAATCAGGATGCTGCTAGTGGACGCTTTAAAGATGAAGCCGCTAAACAAGGTCAGAAAGACAGCCGCACAGGTTATGTCGATTACTACCGCAATGAAAAAGGCGATATTCAGCGTTGGGCAGAAAATCAAACCTTTATTGCACTCGGACAAATGCTTTTGGCTGCAGGCATTGAAGGAATTGACGCAACGCCAATTGGTGGTTTTGATGAAGCAATTTTAACTCAAGAACTGCAACTAACTGAGCAAGGACTGATTCCTTCGGTTTTATTGTGTTTAGGCTATCGTAGTGAACAAGATTTTAATGCCAAACTGCCAAAATCACGCCTTGATAAACGCGAGATTTTCACGCAACTGTAAAACAAACATGCGATAACACTAGGGACAAAATTTGTCCCTATTTTTTGGTCTGAATTTTGCTTTATCTATATTTGCAATCTGTACTCAATCTCTATCAAAAATAAAAATGAGGTGTATGATGCTCAATTTAATGCCGCTAAAACTAGAATGCCGACGTTGTAAAAAACTGTATTTATATCAAGCCAAACCAAGCTATCCAACCCTGCGCTGCCCGATCTGCGATAGAACCACAATGCTGCATGGTCTTGCAGAAACTGCAGATTTATTGCGACATCCTTTTCGCTTTATGTTGAGTTATCTTAAACCGTCATGGCATAAGCGAGGCAAAGCACGCTAAGCAATGCCAAGCCTAGCCCAATAGTGGTCGTGCTTTTCAGCTTTTCTTTAAAGAACAATACTCCACTGATCACGCCAAATAGCACCACTAAAATATTCATCCCTGCAAATACCACTGCAGGGCTGTCTTTGAGCAGCATGTGAGCTTTGACATACAAGGCAATATTGGCAAAATTCAGTGCACCCAAAATTAAACCTGCACTGATATTTTGCATACTGCCCATGCTTTTATCGCGGATTAAGATATAAGCCATCGCCAAAACAAAAGCACATACAAACATCAAATTCAGCGCAACTGCAAATTGCAGTCCTAAACCTGTGCTGTATTTAAGCAAAACATCAATCAGTGCATAACCCAGCCAAACACAGCTCAAATATAAGATGCCTTGTTGCGCTTTAGCAGACTGCCCTGCAGCACGATGCGAATACAAAATACATAAGACTGCGATAATCCCAAGTGCGATTCCCACAATTTTCAGTTGGCTAAAATTTTCCTGAAAAATAAAATAAGCGGCTGCTAAAGACAAAACCACTGACAAACGCTGTGCAATTTCAGTTTTTAAAATACCTGCGCTGTCCAACGATTTTGCTAATGCTAAAAAGACACTGGGCAACAACACACCCAAACTAATAATGAGCCACCACGGCGTATGTTGGATTGAGATCGTGCCCAAGTTGGGTTTAAACCAGTAAAAACACAACACACTGGCACTGACATAATTCCATGTAATCATCTGCATGGGGTTAAAACCCTGCGTTTTGCAGACTTTTAATAAAATAGAGACCAGTACACTACAAAAGGCTGCGGCTACAATCAGTTCCATGACACGCTCGAAGATTGCTTTTCAATTATTAGGGTCTGTTGACAATTCGTCTATGTTTGCGACTGCGCATATTTTTTAGCTGATATAAGGCATGAGGCAGGAAGTTTAGTCATTCTAAATAGCTGACTCATAACGCAATAGCAGCAAAAAATATGCTTGTCCTGAAAGGCTGTGGCTAAAACTTTCTCAGATTGCGTTATGAAACTTGGCAATAGTCTCGCTATTCCCTGCGTTTCATGCCTGATCTGCTCAGTTTTAGCCTACAGCGCAAGCCATTTATGAAGTGCCAACAGACCCTCTTTTTTGTTCTTGATTGGAAGTTGCGGATTCATCAGTAAAAAGCCCACAAGGACTGTGGGCTTTCGAGTTCTTAATCAAATTAAGAATTACTTATAGCGTTCAACCATTTTCTCTAAAGAAATTGGGCGAATTTTGTCTGCATTACCTGCAGTACCAAATGCTTCATAACGGTCTATACAAATTTGTTTCATTGCATCTACAGTTTTTGCGAAGAATTTACGTGGGTCAAATTCGCTTGGTTGTTCTGCCATCATACGGCGCATTGCACCAGTAGAAGCTAAACGTAAATCTGTATCGATGTTGATTTTACGCACACCATGCTTAATTGCTTCAACCAATTGCTCAACAGGTACACCATAAGTTTCTTTGATGTCACCGCCGTATTGGTTAATCACCGCCAACCATTCTTGTGGTACAGAGCTAGAGCCGTGCATTACAAGGTGTGTATTTGGCAACGCAGCATGAATTTCTTTAATACGGTCAATTGCAAGAATATCGCCTGTAGGTGGACGAGTAAACTTGTATGCACCGTGCGAAGTACCAACAGCAATCGCTAAAGCATCCACATTAGTATCTGCAACGAAGCTACGTGCTTCTTCAACAGATGTTAACAATTGAGAGTGGTCAAGTACGCCTTCTGCGCCCACGCCATCTTCTTCACCTGCCATACCTGTTTCAAGACTACCTAAACAGCCAATCTCACCTTCAACCGATACACCACACGCATGCGCCATTTGCACAGTACGACGCGTCACTTCGACGTTGTATTCATACGACGTTGGTGTTTTACCATCTTCACCCAAAGAACCATCCATCATTACTGATGAAAAGCCTAGTTGGATCGAACGCTGACATACATCAGGACTTGTACCATGGTCTTGGTGCATAACCACTGGAATATGTGGCCACTCTTCAATTGCAGCCAAAATCAGGTGACGCAAGAATGGCGCACCTGCATATTTACGCGCACCTGCCGAAGCTTGAACAATTACAGGTGAATTGGTTGCATCTGCGGCTAACATAATTGCGCGCATTTGTTCTAAGTTGTTGACGTTAAACGCTGGAACGCCGTAAGCATGTTCACCGGCATGATCCAAGAGCTGGCGCAATGAAATAAGAGCCATAATATCCTCCCAAATAATGTTGGTTATTCTACCCTGTGATTTGTTTCAATTCAGCAACAAATCACCTTTTTCAAAAAAAAGTCCCTGCAAAAGCAGGGACTTTTAAACAAATTACTACAATTTGTCGTTTTTCAGCACTCATTGCGCTTCAGAAGCAGCAACTTCTGTGTCTGCAGTCGCAACGTCAGCAGGTGCATTTGCAACGTCTTCAGGAATATCGGTGTTGCCTTCATCCAAGATTGGTTGGTCAATTGCGTCGATTGCAGCTTGTTGTTCTGGTGTAACTTGAGCGTTATCTACAACTGCAGAAGATGCATCAGTTTCAGTCGCAGGTGCGCTTTCTTTTTTTGCACAAGCAGTCAAGGCTAAAGATGCAGCAATTAAAGCAGCAAGTGTTAGTTTTTGAATCATCGTCATTTCCTACAGTTAGGTCATTCATTTACTACAGTTTATTGCATATTTATGACATTTTGATGACTACGGCATGACATAAATATAAAAAAGTTGACCGAAGTCAACCTTTTTAAAAATTATTGATAAATTTTCTAGATTTAAGCGCGTTCTAATAATACCGCAACTGCAGGTAAGGTTTTACCTTCTACAAATTCAAGGAATGCACCTCCACCTGTAGAGATATAGCCGATTTTGTCTGCAACTTCATACTTGTCAATTGCAGCTAAAGTGTCACCACCGCCTGCAATAGAGAAACCTGCAGATTCTGCAATCGCCAATGAAAGTGCTTTCGTACCTTCACCAAATTGATCAACTTCAAATACACCCACTGGGCCATTCCAAAGAATTGTTTTTGAAGTTTTTAAAATTTCAGCAAATGCTTTTGCAGTTTCTGGGCCTACGTCTAAAATCATATCGTTGTCTGCAACATCTTCAACTTTTTTCACAGTTGCTTTCGCTGCTGCCAATGAACCCAAGAAATCTTCAAAATTAATTTCAGCGGCATCTGCAACTACAACATCGGTTGGCAGTGGTACAGAAACTTTTGCGGCAATTGCTTTGGCAGTGTCAATCAAATCATTTTCACATAATGATTTGCCCACGTTATAGCCTGCTGCAGCAAGGAAAGTATTGGCAATACCACCGCCTACAATTAATTGATCGCAAATATCAGACAATGAAGTCAATACATCTAACTTAGTCGATACTTTAGAACCTGCAACAATCGCCACCATTGGTTTTTCAGGTGTTTTTAAGGCACGACCCAAAGCATCTAATTCCGCAGCCAATAATGGGCCTGCTGCTGCCACTGGTGCTAAACGTGCAACGCCTTCAGTAGAGGCTTCTGCACGGTGCGCGGTACCAAATGCATCCATCACAAATACATCACACAATGCTGCATATTTAGCGGCAAGTTCTGGGTTGTTTTTCTTTTCACCGTGGTTAAAACGGCAGTTTTCCAATAAAACGACTTGACCAGGAGCAACGTCTACACCATCTAAATAGTCAGTGATCAGTTGAACATCTTGACCTAATGCTTGGGTTAAATACGCAGCTACAGGTGCTAAAGATTGTTCAGCTTTTGGCTCACCTTCAACAGGACGACCTAAGTGAGAATACACCATCACTGCTGCACCTTTGGCAACAGCAGCTTGAATCGTTGGCAATGCCGCACGTAAACGTGCATCGCTGGTGATCACACCATTTTTAACAGGTACGTTTAAATCTTCACGAATAAGGACACGCTTACCTGCTAAATCGAGGTCAGTCATACGCTGAAAGTTCATGTATAGCTCACTTTATTGATATCAAAACGCCACGATTTTAAATGATTATGCAGAAAAAGGTTAGCAACTTTTGTAGAATTGCTGTTTAAAGCAAAAGTTTTGATTATGATAGAGAAAAGCCACCATCTTTCTCGCACTTATGTCTATTCATCCCGATCCAAATATCAATCGTTTAAATGTTTTGGGCGAACCTCTCGCCAGTTGTTGCTTTGATCCTATTACTGGATATTTTCGTAACGGTTTTTGTCATACCGCCCCAACCGATTTAGGTCAGCACACCGTTTGTGCACAAATGACCTCTGATTTTTTAAATTTCTCGCAAAAAATTGGCAATGATTTAATCACGCCAGTACCAGAAGTTGGTTTTAACGGCTTACAACCGGGTGATTTCTGGTGTATTTGCGTCACCCGTTGGGTTGAAGCCTATCAGGCAGGTCAAGCACCACCAATTAAAATTCAAGCCTGTCATCAGTCAGTATTGTCTTATGTGCCTTTAGATATTTTGATGGATTATGCGGTGTGATGATCTGATGCAACATCCTGAAATTATTTTAGCGTCTGGCAGTCAAACTCGTCAGCAATTGATGAATCGTCTGCATTTGGCGTATAAGTCAATTTCACCTGATATTGATGAATCTGCACAGGGTGAATTGCATGCAGATAATTTGGCGCGACGCTTGGCTTTTGAAAAAGCACACTGTATTGCGCAGCAATATCCTGATGCAATTGTGATTGGTTCAGATCAAGTGGCATGGCGTGAACAGCAGCCAGATATTTTTATAGGTAAACCGCTCACTTCAGAAAAAGCTATACAACAATTACAAGCCAATTCAGGTCAAACGGTTTATTTCAGCACTGCGCTGAGTGTGCAGCAGCAATCTACAGGCTTTGAACAAACGGTTGTAGAACACTACACAGTTCAATTCCGCAGCTTAACTGACAATGAAATTGCACGATATGTTGCAAAGGAACAACCGCTACACTGTGCAGGTAGTTTTATGTGCGAAGGTTTAGGTATTAGTCTGTTTGAAGCCATGCAAGGCAATGACCAAACTACCTTGATGGGTCTGCCGATGATTCAGTTATGCCGCATGTTAAGAATGCTGAATATTCAGGTTCCTTAAGTTTAAAACTGTGTAATTTAACAGCCGTGAATATTTATAAAGACTATAAATCACCTTGCCCTTTGCAGCGACAAATCAGACAATATTGAGATTATTGATAAAACTTGCTTAGGCTATTTTATGTCGCAACCTTTAGATGTTTTGGGCGGAATTACCGCAGAACAATTCCTAAGTGAATATTGGCAAAAAAAACCACTTTTGGTACGCAATGCACTCCCAGAAATTGCCAACCTACTTGAACCTAGTGACGTGATGGAACTGGCTCTCGAAGAAGATGTGACTGCCCGTTTAATCAAACAAAAAGATCGTGATCCAAATCAATGGACTGTGAAATCATCACCGCTCATTAAGGCTGATTTTCAAAAAATGCCAAAGTTGTGGACGCTATTGGTACAAGCCGTTGATCATTACTCTTTTGATCTCGCTGAACTTTGGAAAAAATTTCCTTTTATTCCGCAATGGCGACGTGATGACATAATGGTGTCTTATGCCCCTAAAGGCGGCTCTGTAGGTCAGCATTTTGATTTCTACGATGTGTTTTTGCTACAAGGCTATGGATATCGTCGTTGGCAACTTGGGCAAATGTGTGATGCTGAAACTGAATTTGTCGCAGGACAACCGTTAAAATTATTGCCTGAAATGCAGGTCAATTTTGATGAAGTTCTTGCACCTGGCGATTTACTCTATGTGCCACCGGGTTTGGCACATTATGGCGTGGCGGAAGATGATTGTCTGACGTTCTCGTTCGGTTTCCGCATGCCGAATATTAGTGAAATGATGGATCGAGTGAGCGATAAATTCTCTGCCGATGAAATGTTACGCACGCCACTACAAGACCTTGTTCGTAAAAAAAGTACCCAAATTGGCGAAATGACTGCGACAGAATTGGATTATCTGAAAGCAGAATTGTGGGCGCGTTTACAAAACTCATCGGTGTTGGATGATGCGATTTTAAGCTTAATGTCTGAACCGAAATATCCTGAAAATATTCCTGAAGTAGATGAAATAGGTGTAGGCGATTTAGAAGATGCGCTAGATCAGGGTTATCAAATCATGTTGGAACCCGCCTCTCGCCTACTTTATGCAAATCAGCTAGATGAAGTTTTATTTTGGGCGAATGGTGAAGCGATTTGTGTCGCAGAAGCATCTATCCCTACGCTGCAAAAAATTGCCAATGGTGAACGCGTGCTGCTCGATGAAAACCTTTACGACGCAAATATTTTGGAAGATTTGGTACAACTGCTCAATGAATCCATTTTAATGTTGTTACCTGCTGAAGACGCTTAAAATATTCGTTTCAGCCCCCTCAAGATGATCAATTCATCTTGGGGAATTTAGATAAGCGGGATCTAAAGTTAAAACTGCCTGAATTAACGTATAGCCAGGTGTCGAATTTAATTTTAATTGCCCTCCAACCCGTTCTAAACGCATTTTCATACTGCGCATCCCAATACTCATGCCATGTTCAAGCACGCTATTGGCTTCAAAACCTACACCATCATCCTGAATTTTAAGTACCAATTGCTTAGGCGGTACAAATTGCATACTGACGGATACATGCTTGGCTTGGCTGTGTTTAATCACATTGGTTAAACTTTCTTCTAATACCCGCATCAAAGTTAAGCACTGTAACGAATTCGGCTCAATCACCCATTCATTTGGAAAATCCCACTTGGAATGAATATCCATTTCATCCATCAATTGACTAAAACGATGACGTACTGGCGCAACCCAAATTTTAGGATTTTCAGGCACTTTAGAACCAATGGAAGAACCACTATCAATAATTTGACGTAAATCATCACGCAGTAATTTCAGCATAGATAAGAACTGCTGATTACTCATGTTCTGTTCGCTTTGGTCGACCATAATCATGGAACGTACCAAAGATGCACCCAAACCATCATGCAAATCATGCGATAGATGAATCCGCTCTTGCAAACGCACATTTTCCAATTCTAAATAATGCTTTTCTGACATACTGCGTTTTAAATCATTACTGACTTCAAAAACTTTAAGCTCTAAATCTTGATTAAATTTCTCAATTTTTTGAATATTTCTTTTTAGGCGCATGCCTAAAATAATCGCAATAAATAAAGTAATTACTGGCGAGGTATACGGTGATAATGGCTGATATAAACTTGCCGTTGCCGCATTACTTAAACGAAATACATCTACACCCGCAAAAAAGCCAATCAAGGTTAAACAAAATAGCAGCAGATATACTTCTGTTTTTGGGGATTTATACGCTAAATACGCCAAATAAAAATAAACCACGACTAGTAAGCTGGCATAACTTAAAAAGACAATCCCAAATACCAGTTTGACATAATCTAAGGGTGTTAAAAACACACAAACGATTACCGCTAAACTCAGAATAAAAATACTTTCTTCCAATATTGGCAAGCGTTGATTGACAAACCTAATTAAATACAGACTAAAAGCTAAAACATAGAGGATAAAAAAGCTTAAATTGGCTTGAGATGCCACCAATACACTTGGGTATGGAAAGGTTTCTGTGGTTAAAAAATGAGAAATAAATAATAACCAGAACATGCAACTCAACGCGAACCAACCAAAACTCTGATCACGGCGTAAAAACAGCCAAATAACCAAACATAAAATGCCTAAAGTGGCAGATAAAATCGCATTAATTTCAAATAAAGTACGTTTATTCCATATACTTTGCTGGTGCTGTTCAATATTGTTATGCACATTATTAAAACTTATTTTTCCTATACCCGCATTTTGAAATGCATATCCATTTACATAGACCAATATTTGATTTTTACCTTGTTTTAAGCCTGAAATAGGTAAAATCCAGTAACGTGGCATATTCCAGTTTTTTGACAAAGGCTCTTCTAAATGTTGACTTGCCCAAAGTAAATCTTGATTCAGATAAACTGCCCCTGCACTATTTAAAAAATTCAGTGCAAAAACGATGGGTTGATTTAAACGATGATCACGCTCACAAAACCACTCCCACTCTATTTTGTACCACGCCCCACCATTATAATTTTTCCAGCGATCATCCCAAACGTCGGGCAGTTGAACATTTTCCCAACCCGTTTCAGGTTTTTTATTATGTGATGCTGTTTTGGCAGAGCTGATTGAAAGTACATGCACATTGCAGTACTGATTAATTGGGTACACTACTTGCTGCGCATAGCTTTGCCACGCACAGAACAATAACAACACGCCAAAACCACACTGCCAAAGCCTTTGAATCATAAAAGACCTAAAGTTCTAGCGGTACTGACAGCCTTAGTGCGTTTAGTGACCGACAACTTCCGATAGATATGTTTAATATGACTTTCAACGGTATAACGCGACACAAATAATTGCTCAGCAATTTCACGGTTACTTAAGCCCTGCGCCACCAGATTTAAAATTTCTAATTCACGATTGGTGAGCTGTTCATAATGTGAGTTGAATGCTTGAGCATCGGCGCGATCTGATAAATCTTCGGTCAGCACGGGTACTTTTTGATGTGAAATTTGCGATAAAATTTCACGGGCGATAAATGGGTCTATCGGTGCACCACCTCTTAAAATGCTGCGTATTGCGATAATAATTTGAGCATCATCACGTTCTTTAAGCACATAGCCTGTTGCACCTGCTTGAATTGCAGAAAATAAGCTGTCTTGGGTGCTCCATGCAGAAATCACCAAAATTAATGCGCTTGGATCTCTAAAATGTAATTGTTCGATTAGTTCTTTACCATTGCCATCGGGCAAGCCTAAATCGACTAAAGCTAAAGCAATCGGATGATCTTCTATACACGTCATTGCAGCTTTAAGATGACTCACGAAAAATAGCATGTCATCTTGATAGCCAATATCATGCAAAATTTTTCTAAGACGTGACTGAATAATAGGCTCATCTTCAACAATTAAAACCGGTACGGGTAATATCGCTTCCATTTCTGCCATCATTCATCCCCTTGATTATGTTTGTAAATATATCAATCGTTTTGATGTAAACACTATCCCTAGAATTAAGGAGTTTTTCAAATTTAGCTTATTT
>NZ_JAYJLK010000055.1:0-12260 GCF_051948795.1 Acinetobacter sp. Lyrl_1 | reverse complement strand
GCTATCTAAGATTTGCTGTTGCTATAGGAAAGGCAAAATAATAACCCTCGTTGTTGAGGGCTATTTCATTTAAGCGAGATGGTCACGAACAAATTGAGGATCTAAAATAAACAATTTAATCAGTGATTGAGCTGCTCCTGAAGGTCTTCTAACACCTTGCTCCCAAGATTCCAATGTACGTTTAGAGATACCTAAAATTTTAGCAAATTGATCTTGAGTGAGTTCAGACTTTCTTCGTGCTAAAGCAACATCTGTTTCATTGATCACAGTTTTTCTTGCTGCGTTATTAGCAAGCATTTGTTTAACGCCTTCTAATAATTCAACATTTAAGTCTCGTTTTGCTTCTCGAGCTTCCAATTCTTTGTCACTTAATAAACGACTCATTTCAGTAACTCCGCTAATTGTCTAAGTGTCTTTTTCTCAAGTTGGGTAATTGTGTCTTTACTATATAAGGTCAATAACCAAATTTCGCCATTTGCTAAACGGTTGTAATAAATTACACGAACACCACCTTGTTTACCTTTACTCTTTCCACCCCATCGAATTTTACGAACGCCGCCAGTACCAGGTTCTACATCTCCTGCTGTAGGGTTCTCGGCAATGAAAATTTTAAAGTCATTGTATTGTTCTTCAGTCCAATAGTAGGGATATTCATTGGTAAAAAAAGTAGTCTCACAGATGGTATACATCAAACACCTTTATACTACTTTGTAGTGTTTAATTGTATACTACTTTGTAGTACTTTTAAGCATTAAATTAGGTCTCATATTGTGAGCTTTTTTAGCCCAATCAAATCACTGCTAATCACCAAGCGCCAATAAACCTTCCCAGCTAAAATAATTCGGGCTTAAATGGCTGCGCTGCATCGCCCAAGTTCGATCTTGCAATTTACATGCTCCAATGGCGAGTTTTTGCACACCAAATTTATTTTTCACGGTATCCAACACTTGCTGTAATTGTTCCTGTTTTTCACTGGCGTCAGTATCTGTAAGCAGGTCGTGAATATAGCTTTGTTTGGGTTCAAGTCCCGTTAAAATCACACCACATTTTTTAAAGGCAATTCCTTCCTGAAATAGCGTTGTCACATGCTTCATCATGGCTTTGTTCATGAGCAAAGCAGAATCTGTTGGCTCATTGAAAGCAATAGTGACCGATTGATTGTAAAAAACTTGGCGCGGATCAAAACGGTTAGATTGCGCAAAAATGATCATACAACCACATAAACTTTTTTCAGCTCTGAGCCTTTGCACAGCAGATTGTAAATAATCGCTCAAAGCTTCTGAAAGCGCATGAATATCTGTTACACGCTGCCCAAAAGAACGTGAGCTGATGATTTGCTGCTTACTTACGGTATTGTGCTCCAGTTCAATACATGCTGTACCTGTGAGTTCAAGAATGGTTTTTTTCATCAAAATAGAAAATTGGCGCTCCATTTGGTCTGGATTGCTTGTTGCTAGATCAAATACAGAACGGATACCCAATGATTGTAATTTTTTAGCGTTTTTGCGGCCCACACCCCAGACTTCAGCGACATCAATGTGTTGAAATAAGGCTTCTTTGCTACATAAGTCCATATGGAGTAAATTACACACGCCGTTGAAATAGCTATTTTTCTTAGCAAGATGATTGGCTAGTTTGGCTTCAGTTTTACTGTGACCGATACCGACACACACAGGCAGAGCCAGCCATTGCCATAAAGTTGCTTTAATTTCTTGTGCCAATTCATTTAAGTCGGTCTGAGAATATGAACTCAGTTCAATAAAGGTTTCATCAATCGAATAAATTTCAACATCTTTGGCACTGACAAATTCTTGAATAATATTATTAAAACGTCTGGACATTTCTGCATAGAGCGCATAATTACTTGAAAAGACCGCAACATCATGTTGTTGAATTAATTCTTGAACTTGGTAAAAGGGCACAGCCATTTTAATGCCAAGTCGTTTGGCTTCTTCGGAACGTGACACCACGCAGCCATCGTTATTGGAAAGCACCACCACAGGACGATGATTCAGGTGTGGTTGAAACAACCGCTCACAGCTCACATAACAATTATTAATGTCAATGAGCGCAAAAACTTGCTCTAAAGCTTTCATGACTATTCTACTTATTCGGCTTTTTTATGCGTTATTGTGGGTTTAAACCATCAGGTTTTTTAAATTCCACGTGACCACGGCAAACACTTCAAAAGTTTGCCCATCTTTCAGGTAAATGCTGTCGTAGTCGGGGCTTTCTGCTTTAAGCCAAGCTTCAGGCAAAGTGGCAGGGTCATAGTCTTCACCAAAATGTTCGGCCAATTCACTTTTGGACATTTTGGCTGTAATCATCAAGCGTTTAATAGTCAGGTCTTTTTGGTCAATTAATGCGACCACAATACTGCGGTGTTTGGCTTCTTTGCTGCGATCTACCAGTACAATATCGCCGTATTCAAGCCCAGCATTCACCATAGAGGTGGTGCGTACCACATTTAAAAAGGTCGCATTTTCATTGGAAATGAGATATTCATTCAGATCAATATTTTTATCAATATAGTCTTGAGCAGGCGAAGGAAAACCTGCAGGAATGGATTCTATTGTTACGGGAAGATGCAGTGTTTTTCTTTTAGAAAGTGCTTGAAAATCATGCTGATTCAGCAATTCAATTTGTTCAAGCAGGGCATTCAGGCTAGGGCTGGGTTTACCATCCGCACCCATGATTTTTTGTAATGACGCCCAAGCAGCGTCAGAGAAGTAAATAGGTAACTTCTTAGACATGAGATTACTCCTACGCAACGAGGCGTGTTTGAAGTGAAATTTGATGTGTTGATAGCATAGCTGAAAATATGATTAAGATTCAATCTACGTGGATGATTGATTGCTAGATATAGATCACACTCTACGATTGCATAGCTATACAAACACAAGCCTTTCCGTTAGGATTTTTCTATCGCAGCAGCATATTTAGAGATTGGCATGCATATTGTTGAAGACATTTATTTAACGAAAGAAGAAGTTGAATCTTTACTGTTGGGATTAATCAATTCACAACTTGAACCTGAGTTTTTAATGCAGGATTTCATTAAACATCAGGTCTGGTCTTTGGCTGAATATTTTAAGCAAAATACTGAACATGAAATTGATTTTGCGCAAATCAGTTGCCCGATTAAAGTCAAAGCGGAATATCAAAATCATCGTTTAAAACGTCATTTTCTGGTTGAGTTTCATCTGACCACCACACCTTTTTTTAATTATGAGCCAGAAGAAAATAGCGTGGCTTACTCCTACATGATGAAAGATTTTTATCTGACCGATATTATTTTTTATGATGCCTATACGGGTGAAAATTTGCAGGCTTGGATGCAAAAAAGATTCGTGATTTTGCAGGGTGAACGTGAAATAGAAGTGAATTCATTGTCATGGTATGCAGATTACAATTTGCCGCAAGTTACACAAAATATGGTGTCTTTTGTGAGTGAAGCTGCTTATGACACAGGTTTAGATCAGATTGTAGATGAAGTGAATTTGCGTTTACGACAAGCCAAGACCGTTAATTAAATAGCTATCATCTATC
Organism: Acinetobacter sp. Lyrl_1; assembly: GCF_051948795.1. Classification (NCBI taxonomy): domain Bacteria; kingdom Pseudomonadati; phylum Pseudomonadota; class Gammaproteobacteria; order Moraxellales; family Moraxellaceae; genus Acinetobacter; species Acinetobacter sp. Lyrl_1. The sequence goes on along the minus strand of NZ_JAYJLK010000055.1, from coordinate 8,711 downwards.
TAAAAAATGATTATTTGAGATGGATGGCAGGGAATATACGATTACACAATGCTGATCAGGTTAAGGAATATCGAAAATGACCACAATCACACATGATTTAGGTCATGGCATGGGGAATGACTGGGAATATAAAGATTGGGCACATCTGACTGTCTCAGAATTACACAACCTGCAACCGTATTACCCATGCTTGCAAGGGGGTATTCAAATTCTGTGGTGCAGTCCGCGCCCATTTTCATCAGCCGCAGTGATTGAAGTCACGCAGGATGCAGTCAGTACAGATAAAATAGGAAGTCGCTCGTATTTCATTAAACGCAGTCATCGTTCATTTCGTAATGCGCAAGATATTTTGCAAGAGCATGCTGTTTTACAACATTTAGCCAGTAAAAACATTCCTGTTGCGACATTAATTGCCTCGAATTGCGGACTGACCGCTTTAGAAATGGGCGACTGGACTTATGAAGTCTACGAAAAAGCAGCAGGTTTTGACTTATATGTCGATCAGCAATCTTGGACGCCGTTTTTCTATACAGAACATGCTGCAAAAGTGGGAAGTTTGCTTGCCAAATTGCATGTCGCCATGCAGGATTTTCCTGAGTTACATGGCAGATCGGCGCGTTATTTAGTATCAAATCAGCAGCTTTTAGAAAGTGAAAATATCGTAACGGCTATTCAGCAACGTATTCAAAACAGCCCTGAATTGAGCCGTTATTTTGCCGATAAAAACTTAGACACCGTTTTTTTAGAGCGCGTATTCCAGACGCATCGTAAAATTAAGCATGTATTGCAGCAGGCGACTAAAATTTGGACACATAATGATTTGCATGCTTCCAATTTGTTTTGGTCTACGCAAAGTGCCGATGCCAATATTACAGCGGTGATTGATTTTGGCTTATCGGATCGAAATTCAGCGCTGTACGACCTTGCGATAACGATTGAGCGTAACTTTATAGATTGGCTGGCTTTAGAACATACGTCACAAATTAATGTTGATGAAGCGGGTTTAAGCGCGTTTTTACAAGCGTATTGTGCAGAAATACACCCACAACAAGACTTTAGTATTTTGCCAGAACTGCTAAAAATTGTGCATTTGGATTTCGCATTTTCAGAACTTGAATATTTTGTCGGGATTACCCAAAACCTGAAACATGCCGATGCTGCTTATTATGATTGGATTGTTGGACATGTAAATTGGTTTTTTACAGAGCAAGGACAGCAATTTACCCAGACTTTTACTCGATTCCTTCAACGCGAATTGTCATAATCTGCACAGCTAAATGCCTCAAGCATCACTACTTTTTTAATGCAAGATTTTATATGTACAATTGTAAATTCAAACAGAATATATTCACTGCGCCTTTAAAAATCTTCATTCTGTCATCGCTGTGTTGGGTACCTTGGGTTGATGCAGAAAATGGTATTCAATAATTTGATACGATTGTCATCACAGCCAATGAAACCACGCCGTATTTTAGTTTTACAGTAAAGACTGAGGGTTTGCGTACAGATTGTTTACAAAAAGCGCCTGCCTCTATTTCTGTTATTACTGCAGATGCGATTGTCGATCAATTTAATTTATGGTTTGAATGTACAACATAGCTCTGCTGCTGGAACAGGAGTACATTTAGAAATATTTCAACTGCCAATCATCACTATAACTGCTGAAAAGCAGGATGAACGTTATTCTCCATCTCAAGCGATTACACAGTTCAACCACAATTGACTAGGTCTTAATTGAGAAGTGTCCGTTTTAATTGGGGGCTATTACACAACATCAATTCACTGACAACCTAAGTGTTAATGCTAACTGAACCGTACTGGGTTTACAACAGGCATTCAGCTAAATAAAACGTTAAATCTAAAAGACCCAAAATTTTTCTGGGTCTTTTTTTATGAGAATAGATAATATTTTAAACAACGGTCACTTCTTGCTGATAAATACAGGATTGCGCAATCTGTTTTTTTTTGGCTGCGGTCATTTCAATATTTTCCCATTTATCCATCTGCTGCAGGAGCCAGATAAAATCATCGACTTTCGGTTCGGCACTTTCCCCAACAAAATTCCGGATGATATTCTTAATCTTATAAAAGTCATAGACATGCCGCTGGGCGGAACATTCAAACTGAATAATCTGATAGTCTACCAGCATGTCCCATACTTCTGATAAATCACTGCACTGCTTTAAATCATCCTGCGCTTTTTGTACTGCCTTGACCACTGCCTCTACGGTAAATGGATGCTGTTCTGCCCATTCCTGGGTCATGGCTAAGACTTTATCGGCAACTTTTGGAATGACATTCTGGCTCGCCGCAACGATAAAACTATAGCCTTCAAGTTTGGCCTGAATATTCCAGGGTTCTCCCACGCAAAAACCATCAAATACCTGTTCTGCGATTCCTTTTACCATGGAAGGCGGTGGAGAGGTCATCAGCTGGATATTCTTGGCCAGTTGTAGATCGGTTAGCGCCAACCATTCTTTTAAGCAGTAATGGTGAATCGAATATTTATAGACATAGGCCAGATTGATGGGATGATCCTGTTGTAAAGCCAGTACCAGTTTCCTTGAGGTACTTTTTTCATCATCCCCTGGCTGGATGCCGAGTTCATAACACAGATCTTGGCGCAGGCTAATAAAAGCCTGATTCACGCTCAGTACTAGAGGGGTTTGCAAAGTTACCTGTAACTGGTCTGTGCCCAAGGCAGCAGCGGGCAACATGGCGGACAGACAATGTGCAGCATCCAGAAAGCCATAGGCCAGACGGTCACGCAAACTTGACCAGGAGGCTTCACGGATTAAATTGATGGTTAATCCTTGCTCGGAAAAATACCCCTGTTTTTCGGCCCAGAGAATGGCAACACAATCAAGTAAAGGAATATAGCCAATATTGAGTTCAGTTTTTTCTAATGTGGACATATGCTTTTCCTTATTGGCCCAATAACAGCTTCTGTGCATCCAGTAAGCGTCTGGCCATTTCACCAATGGTAATCCGGTGACTCATGGCATTTTTACGCAATAAAGCAAAGGCTTGTTCTTCCGTTAAGGCATGTAGCTGGATGAGCAGTGCTTTGGCTTTATCAATATCTTTACGATCAATCAGCTTGTCCTGGGTTTCTTTTAAATCATTCAGCAGCTTTTTATGCTTGCGAAACTGTTCAATTGAAATTTCCAGAATGCTTTCTAGTTTGGTGGGATCAATACCATCGACAATATAGGCCGTGATTCCGGCATCAATCGCACTCTTGATGGTGTCTTTATTGGAGTTCTGGGTAAACAGCACGGTCGGGAGTTCATATTGGCTGACACAACTTTCAATAATATCCCGATGCGGATGATCCATATTCAACAGGATCACATCTGCATGAATGCCTTTGACATGTACCATATTCAGGTCATTCAGGATTAAGCAGGCCACCACCTGAAAATCATGTAAAAGCAGGGATTCCTGGATGAATTGGGCACGCTCCAGATCATCATCAATAAGAGCAATTCGTAATTTGGACATGGAATATTTTCAAGTAAGGCCTAAGGAATATTCAAGCAGGATTAAAGCAAAAAACATGCCATTAAATTGGTGCATAAAATTTCGTTTTTCTGTTCAATTTAGTGCACAGCTTTAGGGATTTCAGCTGATAGCTGATCAAAATGAAGCATTTAGGTAGATCATCTGCCTGAAACAAGGCATTTTTCTATTAAAAAAGTTGGCACGGTTTCTGCATTTATTAAATCGTCAAAGATGACTTTCAATACTAACAACGGCCAACGATGTCCGTTCTGATCGTAATTGCATTTTCAAAAAATGTGATTGGTATTTCGTTCAGCACAGGATAAATGACATGGTCAGTTGTTCAGCAATACAAAACGCACAAGCGTTTCAACCCTTCCTCCAGCATTACAAAGTGCTGGGTCGCGGTATTTACAACATATTCAATCAGCAGACATATCAATGCCTAGACGTGATATGTGGCTTTTTATCATCTTTAAAAAAACAATAGTTGGAGTGCAGATATGAAAATTCTCATGATTGGGCATGGCATGGTGGGGCATAAATTCATCGAATCTGTACTGGAACAGGCCGGTGATGACATTGAGCTGACCATTTTGGCAGAAGAGCCACATTTAGCTTATGACCGGGTACATTTGACCGAATATTTCAGCGGCAAGTCGGTCAAGGATTTGAGTCTGTGTCGTAGTGATTTTGCCGATGCTTATGGCATTGATTTGCGACTTAATACTAAAGCGGTTGAAATTGATCAGCTCCATAAAACCGTCACCACCAGCCAGGGTGATGTGCTGAGTTTTGACAAGTTGATTCTCGCTACCGGTTCTTATGCCTTTGTGCCACCAATCCCGGGCAATGACCGTCAGAATTGCTTTGTTTATCGTACCATTGAAGATCTGGATGCCATTCGTGCAGCCAGTCTGAATGCCAAAACTGGCGTAGTGATTGGCGGCGGCTTGCTAGGGCTGGAAGCAGCGAAAGCCCTGCGAGATCTGAATCTGGAAACCCATGTCGTAGAATTTGCTCCGCGTCTGATGGCGGTGCAGATTGATGATCTGGGCGGCCAGATACTGCGCTCTAAAATTGAAGACCTGGGTGTCAAGGTACATACTCAAAAGGCCACATCAAGTATTGAAGATGGTGACAGCACTCAGCATGTAATGAAGTTCGGAGATGGTTCGGTGCTTGAAACCGATATCATCCTGTTCTCGGCCGGCATTCGTCCGCGTGATGAACTGGCGCGCCAAAGTGGTTTACTGATTGGTGAGCGTGGCGGCATTATCATTAATGATTATTGCCAGACCTCACATCCGGACATTTATGCCATTGGTGAATGTGCACTTTGGGACAATAAAATTTATGGTCTGGTTGCACCAGGCTATGACATGGCGCGGATCGCGGCAAAACATGTCCTAGGCCAAGAAAGTCATGCATTCGCTGGTGCGGACATGAGTACCAAGCTCAAACTGATGGGCGTGGATGTTGCTTCTATTGGTGATGCACATGCCATGTCCCCAGGTGCTTTGAGCTATTTCTATGCTGATGAAGCCGCGCAGGTTTATAAAAAAATCGTGGTGTCAGCAGATAAGACCAGGCTGCTGGGCGCAGTGCTGGTGGGCTGTGCCAAAGAATATAGTGATCTCCTGCAAATGATGCTGAATGGTCTGGCTGTACCGGAGCAACCGGAAAGCCTGATCATGCCGGGCTTTGATCAGTCAACCTCCAAATCAGGTGGCAGTGGCATCGATTTATTGCCTGACAGTGCGACCATCTGTTCATGTAATAACGTTTCTAAAGCTGATATCTGTTCAGCCATTGATGGCGGTGCAACTTCATTGGGTGCATTGAAAAAATGCACGCAGGCTGCAACAGCGTGCGGTGGCTGTGCGCCACTGGTAACGCAGGTTCTCAAATCTGAATTACAGCGTCAGGGTGTCACGGTGAACAATCACCTGTGTGAACACTTTGCCTATTCACGTCAGGAACTGTATCACCTGGTACGCGTGCATGAGATCAAGACATTCTCTGACCTGATTCAGCAACATGGGCACGGCATGGGCTGTGATATCTGCAAACCGACTGTAGCCAATATTCTGGCATCCTGTTGGAATGACTTTGTCCTAAAACCTAGCCATGCCGGTTTGCAGGATAGCAACGACTACTATCTCGGCAATATCCAGAAAGATGGTTCTTATTCGATTGTGCCACGTGTGGCAGGCGGCGAAATTACCCCGGATGGCCTGATTACCATCGGTCAGATCGCCAAAGATTATGGTCTATATACCAAAATCACAGGCGGACAACGAATTGACATGTTTGGTGCACAGGTACATCAGCTGCCTGAAATCTGGGAAAAACTGATCAATGCCGGTTTCGAGTCTGGACATGCCTACGGCAAATCCTTACGTACGGTGAAATCTTGTGTGGGTAGTACCTGGTGCCGTTTCGGAGTCGATGATTCTGTCGGCTTGGCGATTTTCCTGGAGAATCGTTATAAAGGCCTGCGTTCACCACATAAAACCAAAATGGCAGTATCTGGCTGTACCCGTGAATGTGCAGAAGCACAGAGCAAGGATGTCGGTGTCATTGCCACCGAAAAAGGCTGGAATCTATATGTATGTGGCAATGGCGGTATGAAACCGCGCCATGCTGAACTACTCGCCTCGGATCTGGATACTTCCACACTGATCAAATATATCGACCGCTTCTTTATGTTCTATATCCAGACAGCAGATCGTCTGCAACGCACCAGCGTATGGCGTGACAATATGGAAGGTGGGCTGGACTATCTGAAAGATGTCATTGTGCATGATTCACTGGGTATTGCTGCTGAACTGGAAAGCCGTATGCAGCATGTGATTGGCACTTATCAGGATGAATGGCGCACCGCGATTGAAGATCCTGAAGTACGCAAACGCTTTAAGACTTTTATCAATGCCAAAGCAGCTGAGCAGAATGACCCGAATATTCAGTTTGCGCCTGTACGTGGCCAGATTCGTCCAAAGACAGAAGCTGAACGTGATTTAAACCGTATTCCAGTGGTTGAAGCCTAAATACCACAGTCAGGGAGAATGAAAATGACAATTTTAAAAGACATGAACGAACTGAACTGGTACGAAGTCTGCAATCTGGATGAGATTACCCCGAATACCGGTGTGGCAGCCCTGATTGAAGATCAGCAGATTGCAATTTTTCGCGTGGGTCAGGAACAGCGGGTGTATGCACTCAGCAATCAAGATCCATTTAGTCTGGCCAATGTCATGGCACGTGGCATTCTGGGTGATCTGCAAGGTGAGCGTGTAGTCGCATCCCCAATTTATAAGCAGCATTTCAGTCTGGTGACCGGCCGTTGTCTGGAAGAGCAAGACCAGAAAATACTGGTATTTCCAACCCGAATTGAAAATGGCAAAGTTCTGGTGAGTCCGACTCCACAAAAGACCTATATTTCCAGTAATGGTCAGAACACAGAGCGTTTAAAACTGGTACTGGTCGGAAATGGGCTGGCGGGCATGCGCTGTCTGGAAGACTTGCTGGATATGGCGCCAGATCGTTATGACATTACCGTGATTGGGGAAGAGCCATGGGGCAATTACAATCGGATCATGTTGTCACCGGTATTGTCTGGTGAGAAAAGCTTTGCAGAAATTATGCTGCATTCAGCCGACTGGTATGCCGAAAAAGGCATTCGATTCATCGCTGGAGATGCTGCCAGCTCTATCGACCGTTCACGTAAGCAGGTTCATACCGAAAAAGGTGAAATCGTTGCTTATGATCGTCTGATCCTCGCTACTGGTTCCAAACCCTTTATACCACCAATTTCAGGTGCTGAACTTGAAGGCGTGATTAGCTTCCGGGATATTCAGGATGTTAACCACATGCTGGATTACTGCAAAACCAAGCAAAATGCCGTCGTGATTGGAGGTGGGTTGCTGGGTCTAGAAGCAGCTTATGGACTGAAGCAGCAGGGGATGAATGTAACTGTGCTGCATCTGATGGACCGTATTATGGATCGTCAACTGGATATGAAAGCCAGTCAAATGCTGAAAAAATCAATTGAAGATAAAGGCATCCGAATCATCACTGAAGCCAACACCGAAGAGCTGCTCGGTATAGACGGCCACGTGACTCAACTGCGTTTAAAAGACGGGACAGTGCTGGATGCTGATTTGGTAGTTTTTGCCGTCGGGATTCGACCAAATAAAACTCTGGCTGAACAGGCTGGCTTGCGCTGCAATCGTGGAGTACTGGTGAATGACACCATGCAAACCTATGACCCGAGTATTTATGCAGTGGGTGAATGTATTGAGCATCGTGGTCAGACCTTTGGATTGGTTGAACCCCTATGGGGACAAGCCTTTATCTGTGCGACGCATCTGGCTGAACATGGCCGACTGACCTTTAAGGCACCGACTGTTCCGACCCAACTCAAGGTCAGTGGATGTGATGTCTTCTCGGCCGGAAATTTTGAACCTCAGGATGATTTTGAAGATATCGTGCTGAATGATGAAAAACGTCAGATTTATAAACGGATCATCATCCAGCAGGAAAAAGTCATTGGTGCGGTGCTATTTGGCGATACTGAAGATGGGGCTTGGTATGCAGAACTGATTGCGGACCAGACACCAATTAGCAATATCCGCAGCAAACTGCTTTTTGGTCGGGATTTTGCATTCAAAAAGGCAGGGTAATCGGATAAATCTCCTCCAACTCCTCTTGGATAAAGAGGGGAACCTCCCTCCTTTGCTAAAGGAGGGTTGGGGAGAATTAAAGCATTTGAGACATAGAAAAAATTTAAATCAAACCTGTAAAAGCTAGATATCAGAGATTTGGTGAAACAAGTGAATTTGGATGATTAAGGAGCACAGCAGCAATGAATAGTATTCCGGTTATGGAACTACATAGCTCTACTGAATCCCAAATAAAAACTACTCAGACGACCTGTCCTTATTGTGGGGTAGGCTGTGGCGTCATTGCGCACCTAAGCCAAACCCCGACGGGTGAAAAGGTTGAGATTGAAGGCGATGTTCAGCATCCGGCGAACTTGGGCAAGTTGTGTATTAAAGGCAGTCATCTTGCCGATACACTTAGCCTAAAAACCCGGCTTCTGCATCCTGTCAACGGCAATTTAAAACTGACCCCTTTTACCTTAAAAACAGCAAAGTAAAATTGACCCCTTTGATGATTTATTAAGACTCAATTTGTGGTTGAAT
>NZ_JAYJLK010000054.1:0-12263 GCF_051948795.1 Acinetobacter sp. Lyrl_1 | reverse complement strand
TTTTTAAATTTTATTCTTTTGCATTGTTATCTTGAAGACTAGATGGCTGATCAGTTGTGATTTACCTGCACGGCTTAAACCAACAACTCCCCCATCAACCATGTCATATAGCGTTCTTTATCCATAAAGTCTGGGGCGCTGCCTGTATCCAAGCAATAATATTGTTGATTAAATTCAATCACAATTTGTTCAGTCTGATGCCAATCTTCAACCAAACGAAAGTGCTGATTAAAGAAGTAACGGTTCTTGCCCCAATTATTTAAATTTTCGAGTTTCGGGTAGTTTTTATTTTCTAAGAATTGCAAATACAGTTGTTGAATATCATCAAAGACTTGAATGCTGTTCATATTGGACCTGCCTAGCTGAGCAATTAAATCAACAGGCACAGTTTAGGCAAGAGATTTGAACGGCAGATGACATTCTTTTGACAATTTGATGTAAGGATTTGCCAGACCTTACAACTTGCTTTCCAGTGCCCGCTGATGCTGCTGAGTGATCTCTTGCATTTGCGTATTGAGCTGCACCATCTCTTGATATACCGCATTAAATTCTTTCAAGGCTGCATCTTCATAGAACATGAAGGTATTGTTTTTGAGCTCCCATTTATTGTTTTTTAAAATTGCAAACAACACATACGCCTTACCCAAATTTTTCTTTTCCAATTCAAATAATGCGTGTCCTTGGTCATTATGGCGGCTTTCTAGCAAAGATTCTGCTAAATGACGGCGCAAATTATGATTGATTTCAAGATTCTCAATCTGCTCCAAAGCCATCGCTTCATGCTGTTCTAAATGTTCCTGATACAGCTCTACCATGGCACGTACTTGCACCAACATGGCTTCGGTATCGGCATAGTCTTGTTTTTTATCTGCAGCAAGTCGTTGAGGATCTAAAAACTGATCCCAATTCAAGGCTTTTAATTCACGTAAATAGCTATTGCGCGCTTCGGCACTTTGCACCATGTGACTCAAGACAAAACTCGCCATAATTTGATAGTCGCCATCTAAACGATTATCTTTTAAGTCAATTTGAATCGGCTTAGACCAATCCTGTGCCTGTACAAAAATTTGTTCGGCTTTTTCATAAATCACATTTTGATAAGCATGCAATTGAGTGACTTGTTTTTGCTGCTGTTGATATTGATAAAACATCCCGCCAAAAATCAGCAGCGTTGCACATCCTATAATTAGCACTATACGTCGCATGCGTGCCCTCTTATTTTTTAGTATTTGCAATATCTTAGCGTGAAGCCTGTCACATTTGTATAGCATTTTATGCTTATTTTCTAATGCAGCCATTAGAATATAGTGAAATAAATCAATTCATTTATGCCTTTATATGATTCTGTATCCATGACGCTATTTGACCAGATGCTCAAAAATAAGTTTAGCATCGCTTTATGCTTTAAATTTTATGTAACATCCCCATCTTAGTAAAAAACAGAATTTGAGATTGTTCATGCGCGTTGATATTTGGTCAGATATTGTTTGCCCGTTTTGCTATATCGGCAAAAAACGTTTAGAGGCTGCTGCTGAAGAAGCAGGTGTAGAATTAGAAGTGCATTGGCACAGCTTTGAACTTGATCCAGATGCGCCACCGCGTCAGGAAGTGTCCAATTCAGAGCGTTTGGCACAAAAATATGGGCGCAGCCTTGCCGAAGTAGAAGACATGCAGCGTAATATTGCCGAAATGGCAAAAGCTGAAGGCATTGACTTTCAATGGGAAAATGCCAACTCTGGCAATACCTTTAATGCCCATCGCTTGGTGCATTTAGCGCAAAGCAAAGGCTTGGGCAGCGAAGCCAAAGAGGCTTTTTTCTATAGCTATATGACTCAAGGTTTGGCAATTGGCGAGCGTGAAACACTAGAAGATGTTGCATCACGTATTGGGCTGAATCCTGTAGAAGTGGATGATGTTCTAGATTCTGACGAATATGCCGACTTTGTAAAATTTGACCAAGAAGTTGCACGTGAACAATTAAACGTCACTGGCGTACCGTTCTTCGTATTTGATCAGCGTATTGCTTTAGCAGGTGCGCAGCCACGTGAAGTCTTTGTGCAAGTTCTGCAAAAAGCCCTTGAAACAGCAAGCGAGCTAGAGCTTGAAGATGCAGCAAGCTGCGATGCAGAACAATGCGATGTATCTGAACCCAAAGCTTAAGATTGAAATACAGACAAGGCTGAATAGTGTTCTTCCGGCTGATTAGACGCACAAAAAAATCCCATTACGGGATTTTTTGTGCTTTTAAAATGGGTCAAAGTTCCAGCTTTGCCCCGCAACCATGCTTCGGTTAGTTGTCATCTTACTATGCTTCGTTAATGAAGCGAGGTGTTATTCAACCAAGAAGCTGATTTTTAAATTGACCCGATACTCCGTGATTTGATTGTCTTTAACCACCACTTTTTGTTCGTTAATCCACGCCCCTTGGACATTTTTAATTGTTTCTGTCACTTTAGCGATTCCAGTCTGAATCGCGTCTTCAAAACTTTTTGTACTGCTTGAATTAACTTCAACTACTTTTGCAATTGCCATGATTTTCTCACTGTCCTTTATCGTTATTGGAATTCCATCATAGATTAAAAAAACCGCATTTTTAGACTGTTTAACCAATCACAGCCAAAACATTACATGATTTCACACTGTCAAAAACTGTCACCATTCACCCGCATTTCAGACTTATCTAAATACAAATTTTGCAGACATCTCAACCATTTAAGCCTACACAAAAAACTAGAGCTAAAACTCTAATATATTGTTTTATATTGCTATTTTTAAAATAATTGCCGAAATGATCATTTTGTAAATTTTAAACTTTGTTATGATTCATGTGAATTTTTTATTTCGTTTGATCTCCCTACGATGTCTATTCTTCTGCCTAGACATTAACACTTTGGATGGATATTCCCATGAATATGTTTAAATCTGTTTTGATGGTTTCACTTTTAGCAATTGCTGCAAATGTATCTGCTCAAATTGTGCATGTACCTGATTTTCCAACTCAAAAAGTGAATACAGAATCGGCTGCATCTGAAGCTGTTGTAAATGAACCAACTTCGCAAAAGGCAGCTTAAGTTACGCGTTTTATCCACTAATTTTAGCTGTATTAATCCCTCCCATTTCTCTCCCCAAACAGCAGTCTAAAGCAGGCTGCTGTTTGTTTTTCTAATGCTAAATTTGCTTTAAATCGTCCATGCAACATCTAAAAACTGTGTTCTACCCAATTGCTAATACTTTTTTGGCACTGCGATTTAAATTTTTTTGATTATTTTTCATATAAAAAGCGCATTTTTTGTCAATAATGTCTAAAAAAGCACAAAAGCTGACAATTTTTAGCATGTATTTTTTAATTAAATCCATATAATTAAAGTGATTTTTTTTCATTGCTATAGCAGATGCCTATGCAACAACTTCAAGCACTTATACAAAGAAAAATTCCACCTCAAGCGATTGAGGTCAGCCATTTAATCGAATTAGCCAAACGCTATCCTCAACCACAATCGGCAGAATATAAATTGATTGAATTGGCTCTGAATATTGTCTTGGCAGATTATTTGGAAAAAGCACAACAACATATTTAAGTATGCATCAATGAATACACTAGAAAAATCACTGTTGATTAAAGAATTACGCGACTTAATTGATGCTTTAACGCATAAAAGACTCAGTCTGTATGAAACAGCCAAAGCCAAAGCACGCATTAAAGAAATTTTTATGCTGTGCGATGAACCGATTTTTCAAAAACAGTTGCTCACATTTAAAGCCTCACAAAATCCAATTCAAACTGCGGTAACTTTTGCAGAACAAAGTTTATATGCACAATCTTTTCGTGGTGTATTTACACAACTTGAAGCACTTGAAACAGCACTTTATCAACAACCTGAAGCAGGCTGGGCGATCTTGTATCAACTGAGAGCTGGTTGGCAAATTTGGTTAATTCCTGCTGCTGACCGCACTGCTTTACTAAGTGAATTTCAAGATTTAGAGCAGGTCTATCGCTGGATGTTGGAACAGCAGCAACAATATCACTGCCTTCAAACCGATGCCGAACTGAAGCAAGCTGCTGTTCTAGAAGCTGCTCAAACTGTAACGATAGAAGCAGCACAAACTCAACCAATTTTTGCCACTGTAGACCCAGAAGAAAATAAAGCTGCAGATCCGCCAATTCAATTTGACTTTATTAGAGACCACATCGCTACAGAAGAAGTTGCCTCGTCTAATACTCAAGTTTTGGACGTGGCTAAAGATGAACTTACAATTGAACCGACAGCAGACCAAACGATCATTTCCAATGCAACATTGGATATAACTCAGCCTGATGCAACGACAATAGATACTGCCCAGATGACGGCTGGCACGCAAAAACCAAGCGTCAACCCAGCTTATAATCTATTGTTAAGCCAATATAGTTGCCCCATTTCTGCGCTCAATCTTAGCCAAAATGAGTCAGCACAGTTGTATCGGGTCTTTTTGCCTGAAGCGCCAGAAGTCACGCAATATGCCGATGTATTGGTGCATTTGTCTGATCCCGAAGAAGATCAGCAACAGGTGTTGGCGCGTACGGTATATTTGGCAGAACAAACCAATACGCAAGGACGCTTTATTAAATATGTGGTACTGCTTGGCGCATTAGATCAAATGCAAGCGATTCGTTTGACTCAAAACTTTTGCCAACAGTTTGAACATGAAATTGCAGCAATACGTGAAATTTCTTGGGAAAAATTACAAGAACATTTATTTGATTTCGATCAGCTTTTTCAATGCTATAGTCATGATGCTCAAATCGTGTGGCAGCAAGAGCATTATTTTCCTTTCATTCCGATACAGCACATTCAAACTACTAAGTTTATTCAGTTTGAAGAAAGTGAAGCACAGAGTCATACCCCTTTGATTTTACTGAAAGAACGACAAAAAATTCGTGTGATTCATGGTCAAAAGCGCTTACAACTGTCCCGTACTGAACAAGCTATACCGCACATTTTATTAGATCGACAACAAGGTATTAGTTGGCAAATGATTCAAAAAGTCATCTCCCAATTACAGCAACCGATTGATGCTTTGCAGTTATGCCAAGCACTTCAAATGTATCAAGAAAAAGAGGTTTCTGCCTAAAAACTGCCGTTTATATTATGATTTTGTAGCCAAGTCTTGCTTTTATCTCATAGATTTTCAACACTAACAAAAATGGCTTAAAGATCAGTAAATAATGTCAAGAATAAAGCACACATCGCCTTTTATATTAAGCTGTCTCTTAAGTGGGGTCGCAGGCATCACTTTTGCACAAGAATCAACTCAAGCAGTGGATCAAGCCCATACGTCACTGCCACCTTATGAATTGCCTGTCGCTCCGCCAAGTGCAGCAGATAAAAACGGTTTTTATTACACGATTCCACGTTGGATTGATGCCACACCGACGGTGTTACCCGAACAATCCAATGAATCCATTGTACCTGCCACCGCAGAAACGGAACATTTAACTTGGTTCGATCAACGTCAAAAAAATATTCGCAACTGGGCAGATAAAACAGCACATAAACTGGATAACTGGTTTGGTGAACCAAGTCCTGAACAGCCTGCCTCAGCCACTTTGCGGGTTTTGGTCGATAGCAGTTGGGATAAGCATAATGAATATGAAGTCAAACCTCGTATTCGCGGGAAAATCAAACTGCCTACGCTTGAAAATAAACTCAGTGTGGTCTTTGGTGATGACTCGCTCGATAACGAATTGCAAAATAACGTCGCCATTACCAACGAAAACCCAGCGCATGATGCAGACAAAACTGTAGACAGCAAACGTAGCCGTGAAGACAACAGTTCTCTGGCATTACGTTGGTCGAACTTTGACGAGCGTCTACCTTTTGAAACAGATGTCGATTTAGGGGTACGTTCTGGCGATGATATTTATCTGCGTTTAAAAGCCTCTAAAGACTGGACTTTGGAAAATGATTTCTCTTTTCATGCCGAACAAATTTATCGTTATGGCATCGACAGTGAAAATTATCTCAGAACCAACTTGGAGCTCACGCACGCACGCCCCAATCAGGCTTTCTTGTCCAATCAATTTAGCCTGACCTATGCCGATGAACAAGATGATGATTTGGTTTGGGACAACTACACCTTTAGACAACATCAATTCTTTGCAGGCAACCGCTTTAACTATGGCATTTATACAGGCGGTTTTTATCACGATGATGACTTACGTTTAAATCGTTGGGGGCCATTTGTCTCTTGGCGTCAACCATTTTTACGTGAATGGTTCTTTATTCAGGGCGATGTCAATTATTTAAATGATGATCGCGCAGATCGTAATCATTATCTCGGTGCTTTAGTGCGTTTAGAAGCCATTTTCTAAACAGGTAACATCTACAATCAAGCCAAATTAAAAAACCAAGTCTTGCGAACAGGACTTGGTTTTTTTGCAAGATGATCTTGCAAGATGACGATGCATTATTTGTACAACGCATCATCGATCATGTTCATGCGAAAGCAGACTTACTTTAACAGTAAGCTATTAATACGTTTCACATATTCCGCTGGGTCTTCAGGCAAGCCACCTTCAGCAATCACAGCTTGATCAAAAATCACATGCGCCAAATCATCAAATTGATTGGAGTCCTGTAATTTTTTCACCAAAGGATGCTCTGGGTTGATTTCCAAAATTGGCTTCATATCAGGTACAGCTTGCCCTGCATCCTTCAACATACGAATCAATTGTGGTGACAGTTCACCTTCACCTGTTACCAAACAAGCAGGGGAATCAACCAAACGTGTAGTCACACGCACTTCTTTGGTTTTACCGCTTAAAGATGCAGACAATTGCTCAACCACAGGTTTAAATTGTTCTGCAGCCGCGTCTAAAGCTTTCTTCTCTTCAGCATCTTGTAGATCGCCTAAATCAACCGCACCTTTAGATACGTTTTGCATTGGCGTGCCATCAAACTCCTGCACAAAGTTCATCGCCCACTCGTCTACGCGTTCTGCCATCAACAACACTTCAATGCCTTTTTTCTTAAACAACTCCAACTGTGGAGAATGCTTTGCTGCGTTCAAGTTGTCTGCCGTAACGTAGTAAATGGCTTTCTGACCTTCTTTCATTCGCGCTTTATAGTCCGCCAATGAGGTACTGATGTCATCATTACTTGAAGTAGCGTAGCGTAATAATTTCAGGATACGTTCACGGTTGCCAAAGTCTTCGCCTAAGCCTTCTTTTAAAACTGAACCAAATTCTTGATAGAATTGCTTAAATTTTTCTTGGTCTTTTTCATCTTCAGACTTGGCTAAATTGTCCAACATGGTCAACACACGACGGGTATTGCCTTCGCGGATGGTTTTCACATCACGGCTTTCTTGCAATAACTCACGGCTCACGTTCAATGGCAAATCGGCGCTGTCCACCACACCTTGTACAAAGCGCAGATAATTTGGAATCAGGTTGTCTGCCTCATCCATAATAAATACGCGCTTCACATACAATTTAATCCCCGCTTTGGCTTCACGAGTAAAAATGTTGTGCGGTGCTTTACTTGGCACATACAACAACTGAGTGTATTCAGTACTGCCTTCAACGCGGTTATGCGCCCATGCCAATGGTGCGTCAAAATCATGACTGAGGTTTTTATAAAATTCGATGTACTGTTCTTCACTAATTTCGTTTTTATTGCGCGTCCACAACGCACTGGCCGAGTTAATTGCTTCCCATTCATCAGTTTTCACATACTGACCTGCTTTCGGCGTTTCACCTTCAGCTGCTTCTTCTTGCTGCCATACTTCTTTCTGCATTTGAATTGGCAAACTGATGTGATCAGAGTATTTATTGATGATCTGCTTAACTTTGTAGCTTTCTAAATAATCCAGTGCATCTTCACGCAAGTGCAGAATAATATCGGTACCCCGTTCTGCTTTGTGAATTTGCTCAACATCAAACTCGCCAGTACCCGCACTGCTCCAACGCACGGCTTCATCTGCAGCCAATCCTGCACGGCGTGATTCCACAGTAATTTTATCTGCCACGATAAAACCTGAATAGAAACCCACACCAAATTGACCAATCAATTGCGCATCGGCTTTTTGATCGCCCGTCAATTTTGACATAAAGTCTTTGGTGCCCGATTTGGCAATGGTACCCAAATGCTCAATCGCATCCTGCTGACTTAAACCAATGCCATTGTCTGAAATGGTCAGGGTTTTCTTGTCTTGATCTAAGCGGATACGCACACGTAAATCTGGATCATTTTCATAATATTCAGGATGGTTGATGCCTTCAAAACGTAATTTGTCGCAGGCATCCGATGCGTTAGAAATCAGTTCACGCAAGAAAATTTCAGGGTTGGAATAAAGAGAATGGGTCACCAAATGTAATAACTGCGCCACTTCGGCTTGGAAACTGTGTTTTTGGCTGTGCTCGCTCATTCATCACTCCTTAAATTCATAAACATGGTTATTGTTGGATGTGTTTATGAATTGGAGTGATTGCCTAATTTTTCAAGCCTAAACCCAGAAAAATTTAAAAAGGTGCACGTTGATAGACCTGATTTAAATGATCCTCTAATTTCTGCTGACGCAAATTATACACTTGGGTTAAACAATCGACTGAAGTACCACAACGATCACGCAACTCTAACCAGCGAAATTGTTCATCACGAATTTGTGAACGTGTCCCCATAGCGACCAAGCGGCTGACGATACGATAGGTGGTTGCCATTTTCACATCGGCATCATTGACCGGACGATGTTCACAAATAGCATGTTCCGTTTGTGTTTTGGCGTTTTCACAAGAAAAACTCGCCGCATGCCCTGCGACACTCAGCATTAAACCAAGACACACAAACCAACCGTATTTGATCAACATGAATTAATTCCTTTTTTTATCGTTCTTTACTTTATCTTTCAGACTGTAAATGAACATGGCATATGCTCTCAATTTTTTCATTCGGTACATTTGTTATTTTTTGCAATAAAAAAAACCCCATCATAAATATGGGGTTGCGCTGATTTTTATTATTATAAAAAGCTACTCTTATGATTAAAATTTGTAGCTATAACCGATGGTGTACACCATTGGGTCGATGTCCAGATCAAACTTTTCAGCTCCTAATGCAGCAGCAGTATCTGCTGTTAAAGTAACTTCAGGACTCAATTGTGCATAACGTGCATCAAAGAATACACCCCAGTTTTTTGCATCGGCTGGCTGGAAGTTAAAACCGATTTGACCTGCAAAACCAAAGTCTTCTTTTACATCTTTAACAACACCTTCTTCATCCCATGCGATAAATGCCGTACCACCGACACCAATGTATGGTGTAAAACGGGTTGAGTTTTTAAAGTGATATTTAGCAGTTAATGTTGGCGGTAAATGCTTAATCTTCGCACCATTATCACCATTCACTAGCACATCATGACTAATTGGTGTCGCCAACAATAACTCAGCAGAGATATTGTCGTTAAAGAAATACTCTACAGATGGTGTAAATGCATATTCATGATCAGCTTCAACATTCACAGGGCCAATTAAAGTATTTAGTGATGTATCAGCTGTTGGAGAAATTACAGAACCTCCAACTTTAACTTGCCATTCACCAGCCATAGCAGAAGCAGACATTCCCATTAATGCAATTAGAGCAACTTGCTTTAACATTTCAAAACCACCTTTAGAATAAAAATCTTAACGCTTAATTAATATTAAACATGACCACTATTAATATGCAACACATATTAAACATAATATTTTAATTATTTTATAAGCTATTCATTATTATATAAATTTATTTTAAATAGACCAAATTACTTGGTTTTAAAACCCGAGTTAATTAATAGAGTTTATATTATTATTTCCCGACTATATTACTCAATTTTATTTAAAAAATATATTAAAAGGTTTATTTAAAATACACCTTATATTTATTTAAAAATTAAAACAAATTTATTTTAAATAGATTAATTCACTCAGGTTTTATATTTTTAAATCACAGAAAATCAATAAAATTATCCAAATTAAATAAAGAGAATTAAAATCATCTTCATTCTAATATTAGAAGTTGATGACAACGAAAAATGGATCATTTTGTTAGAGAGTTTGAATTTTGTATTGGGTTTCAATCGGCAGATGTAAGGATGAACTTGAGGAAGATTCTTCTTGTCGTTTTAGCACGATGCTGCAACGTGCCCAGTCTATTCTGAACACGTGCGCTTAAAAATTTTGGTGATAATTTACAGCACCATCGCTGCAATCCAACCAAAAATCATCAATGGAATATTAAAGTGAATAAAAGTCGGTACCACACTGTCCTTCATGTGGTCGTGCTGCCCATCCATATTTAAACCCGAAGTTGGCCCCAAGGTTGAATCCGATGCTGGAGAACCCGCATCTCCTAAGGCTGCTGCTGTACCAATAATCGCAATGGTTGCTGCAGGGCTAAAACCGAACTGCAAACATAAAGGCACATAAATAATCGCTAAAATAGGCACGGTAGAGAAAGATGAGCCAATCCCCAAGGTGATTAACAAACCAATCAATAACATTAAAAATGCAGCCAAAGCTTTGCTATTGCCAATCCATTCCACCGACGCTTCTACCAAAGCAGGCACTTGATTAGTCGCTTCAATCACTGAAGCGAAACCTTGTGCAGCAATCATAATAAAGCCGATGAGTGCCATCATACGCATACCTGTAATGATCACATCATCTGCTTCTTTCCATTTAAAAATTCCCGCACAGCTTAAAATGGCAACACCGACCAAACCTGCCAGAATCATCGAATCTGAATACAATTGCACCGCCAAGGTTGCAATAATCGCAAACACTGCCATCCACAGCGTAAATTTAGCAATTTGTGGTGCTTGTAAGCTTGACCCTGTTGTGTCTGCATTGAGTTCACTCGAAATGCTTTGGGTACGCTCTACCTGCACATCTTGATAATGTCGAGGCTTACGATAGCTCACAAACAACGCGATCAATAGACCTATGAACATTCCAAATACAGGAATAAACATAGCAGAAGGAATATCTTCATTTTGAATGGCAAAACCATACGGAGCACCAAAGGTGTTGATATTGTGCGCCAAAATATCATTCAGGAAGATTGCACCAAAACCGAAAGGAACAAACATATAGCTGGCAACCAAACCAAAAGTCAGCAAACAAGCCACTGCACGACGGTCTAGGTTTAGATGATTGAAAACACTCAATAAAGGTGGAATCAATACAGGAATAAATGCAATATGTACAGGAATTAGGTTTTGTGAAAATACCGCTGCCAAAGCCACAGTAAAATAAATCAGATATTTAACGCGGTTCTGTACCTTAGTATTACTGCTACCTGTTAAAGTGCGAATCAGCTTATACGCCAATAAGTCTGGCAAACCTGAACGTGCCAAAGCCAAAGCAAATGCACCTAAAATACCGTAAGCAAGAGCAATTTTAGCGCCACCACCTAAACCATTATTAAACGCATCTAAAGTGCCTTGTAAGCCTAAACCAGCCAGTAAACCACCTGAGACTGCACCAATAACCAAGGCAAAAACCACAGGCACACGAGCCAACGACAATCCGAACATGATTGCAATGGCAGCAAGAATTGCGAACATAAGAGATGAAAATTCAAAAAAGAAGCTATTTTATCAGAGATTATGCAGATTGGAGTTGACCAAACATTCAACTCCGACAAGCGTTTCTGATTTAAATTGCTGCAGCATGTGAATTTGCATGACCTAAAGCAAAATCACGGATGGCAGTAGCAACCGCTTGCGGCTGACTAAGAATCGCCCAGTGATTAGCAGCCAACTCCACACGTTGAAAATCATCTACCCAATGCGACATTTCATCAATCAATTCAGCACCCACAAATTGATCACATTTCAAGACAATAGCTTGCACAGGACAAATTGCATAACGTTGACGCGGCTTTAATAAACGTGGGATAAAATTGGCACGATATAAATTGACGCCATAGCGCCCATCTTTGCGGATATTAGGATTGATCGCAATATCTTGATCGCGTTCTAAGCGCATCACTACCTGACGCCATTGTTCAGGTTGAAAGAACTGCCAAACTGTAGGCGCAAGTGCAGGAAGTTGAAAGGCGGCAATATACCAAGATTTACGCATTTGTTTGAAAAATTTAATTTTATTTTCAGAAAACTGCTTACGCATCCAGAACGCTGCATGATCCAAACATGGGCCTGAAATACTACTATAACCCGAATTACGGATAAGAAAAGCCCTTGAAAAAAAGGTAGTTAGAGCCATTTAGAAAGTTACGACACAACCT
>NZ_JAYJLK010000053.1:0-12415 GCF_051948795.1 Acinetobacter sp. Lyrl_1 | reverse complement strand
CGTCTATATATTTAAACGATAAAGATAAAAATATGCGGCATAAGCCAATAATAACCACAACGCAATAAAAACTGATGCTGCAATATAACTGCTCGGTTTTTGACTGATCGCATCGGCTTGTAAGCGACAACGCTGCATTACTTCAGCAGGTACTAAACGCAATACCAACATGATGCCCAATGGCACTAAAATCAGGTCATCTAAATAACCCAAAACAGGTATAAAGTCTGGAATTAAATCAATGGGAGAAATGGCATAAGCAGCGACCAACAATGCCAAAAGCTTTGCCATAAACGGCGTTTCAGGATCACGTGCGACAAACCAAACCGCATAAACATTTCGTTTAATTTGCTTCGCCCACTGTTTTAGCCTATCAATCCACTTCATTGCCACTCTCATTTGCTACCGTATATAAAATATACACCTCAAAACTTAAAATAAAATGAAGTCCAAAATTGAAAATGTGGCGTGGGATACATTCCAATGGTTTAAACAGCAGCTTACTGACCGAATGTTTTGAAATTACTCCACACAAAAGAGATTTAAACTCCTATAATTCAACTTGATGTAATTTTTTAAGGCTTGGCATGTCACTTATTATTGGAATCGACCCTGGTTCTCGTCTAACGGGCTACGGCATTATTGAACGTGATGGCGCTAAATTACGTTTTGTAGATGCAGGAACCATTCGCACCGAAACCAGTGAAATGCCTGAACGCTTAAAACGGATTTTTGCAGGGATTGAACGGATTGTGAAATTTCACGGCCCGACTGAAGCTGCAGTTGAACAAGTGTTTATGGCGCAAAACCCAGACTCTGCCTTGAAATTGGGACAGGCTCGTGGTGCAGCGATTGCCGCTTTGGTGAATTTAGATTTACAAGTGGCGGAATATACCGCCCGTCAAATTAAACAATCTGTCGTGGGTTATGGCGCTGCCGATAAAGAACAAGTACAAATGATGGTCATGAAACTATTAAATCTATCCATTAAACCACAACAAGATGCTGCCGATGCTTTGGCTGCTGCAATTTGCCATGCTCATGCATCAGGCAGCATGACCAAATTGGCTATGCTCAATGCCTTGGGCGGTATGGCTCGCGGGCGCAGTCGCTCAAGCTCCAGACGTCGCTAAATCAGCATCGCCATCGCTTATATTTTACCGATTCACAACCTGATAAATCGCTTGGCTCATGTGCTGTGCCTGTAAACCGCGCATGCCCTGCTGTGCCAATACATCCCCCGCCAAGGCATGTAACATGACAATTTCATGCAATTGAATTTTATGATGAAACTGGGCTTTTAAACTGGCAATCATGCCTGCCAACACATCGCCCATACCACCTGTACCCATACCAGGATTGCCTGCGGTACAAATCCACAATGAACTTGCTTGCGGTTCTGTAGATGCAGCTTGCAAAGTCAAACTACCTGAACCTTTTAACACCCAATCGCCTGCATAGCGTTGCTGCAATTGCTGAATCGCAGCAATACGGTCTGCTTCAATGGCTGCAACCGTCGTATTCAGTAAGGTCGCAGCCTCACCTGAATGTGGTGTGGCATAACTGTTCGGTTTTAATTGGGCTGGATGATGCGATGAATGCGCTTGCTTCGCCAAAAACCATAAGGCATCGGCATCGTAAACTACTTCTACCTCGGACTGATTTAGTGCAGCAAACCAGTCTGCATAATGCTGTTCTGCCCAAGCATCACGTCCTAAACCCATCCCTAAACTTACGGCATCGACCTGTGAGATTAGGTGTTGAATTTCTGCGCCTGTCAGTGCATCTATATCCCGCAACATTAAATTTGGCGCACGGCTTAATATCGCCACATGATGTTTGGCATGACACACTACAGTCACTTTCCCTGCACCTGCGCTCGATGCGGCTTCTGCAGCCATCATTACAGCACCACCCATTTGCGCATGTCCGCCCACAATCAACACATGCCCATAACTGCCTTTGTGTCCAAAAGCCTGCCGTGCGGGTAGTTTAATGGTAGGTGGTGTGAGTTGTGCCAAAGCTTTGAGTTCTGCATCGACTGGAATCAAATCTAGCACATCGACCTGCCCCGTATATTCCTGTGCCTGCCCTGTAAATAAGCCTGCTTTCAAACCCAAAGCCGTAAAGGTGTAATCGGCTTTAATTGCACATGGCAACGGCTGCCCCGTGTTGGCATTTAAACCGCTTGGAATATCAACCGCAATTTTTAAACCCGCTTGTTGATTCATTGCGTGAATAAGCGACTGCCACTCATCATTTAAAGGACGATCTAAACCAATACCAAATAATGCATCAATATAGCAGTCATAACTTTGTTGAAATGCAAAACCTTGAATTATATTGACTTGTTCTGTCTGAGCTTCTAAAAAAGCCTGATGTAAATCTGCCGATGAACCGCGTGTTGCGGCATAAATATCGACTTGAAAACCTGCTTGTTTTAAATATTTTGCAGTTAAATAGCCATCGCCTGCGTTATTGCCTTGTCCACAACACACAGCAATTTTTTGTATTGTAGATGGCTGTTTTGCAAAAATTTTGCGAATTTGTAAATGCAGTGTCCACGCCACTTGCTGCATTAAACCGTAAGAACTATTTTGACGGGCAAACCAGCGCTGCTCCCACGCTTGAATACTTTGACTATGATAAACAGGGCTATGGTACACTTGCTGCGGCATTTTCTTCCCTTCTATTTTGTTATGGCAACATCCACCACTTCAGCACATATTTCTCTGCATCAAGACGATCCAGCCGCCTTGAAAGCGTGGATTAAAGCTCAAGCTTTGGCGCTTGGTTTTGCTGATTGTGTCATTGCCAAACCAGATGCTCAAGCAGAATTAGCACGTTTTCAGGAATATTTAAAACGTGGCTATCATGGCGATATGAAGTTTCTAGAAGAAAATTTAGACAAGCGCGCTAATCCCACACTGTTAGTCCCGAATACAAAAAGTATTATTTGTGTGCGGATGAATTATTTGGTGGAAACACCACGTCCACGACACATTCCCGATGCACCTAACTCTGCAATTATTGCCCGTTATGCACGTGGGCGCGATTATCATAAAGTCATGCGCGGACGCCTAAAAACTCTTGCCACCCGTATTCGTGAAAAAGTGGGGAATTTTGAATCACGCCCCTTTGCGGACTCAGCCCCGATTTTTGAAAAGTCACTGGCAGAAAGTGCTGGTATGGGTTGGACAGGTAAACATACCTTACTGATTCATAAAAAATCTGGATCTTTTTTTGTATTGGGCGAGTTGTTTACTTCACTAGATTTGCCTTTTGATCCGCCTGCAACCTCGCATTGCGGTTCTTGCACAGCCTGCATCGACATTTGTCCAACGCAGGCCATTGTTGAACCTTATATGTTGGATGCGCGTAAATGTATTGCTTATTTGACCATTGAATATCAGGGTATCATTCCTGAAGAATTACGTCGTGGTATTGGTAATCGGGTGTTTGGTTGTGATGATTGCCAACTGATTTGTCCGTGGAATAGCTTTGCACAAGTCACTACGGTGGAGGATTTTCACCCTCGACATGCCTTAGATCAAGTCAGCTTGCTAGATTTATTGCAATGGGATGAAAGCACGTTTTTAGCCAAAACTGAAGGTAGTCCATTGCGTCGTACAGGCTATCAAAGTTTTATGCGTAATATTGCAATCGGGCTTGGAAATGCCCCATTTTCAGCACAGATTTTGCAAACTTTGCAGCAAACGCGAGCACAGCATGATGAGATTGTGCAAATCCATATTGATTGGGCCATTCAGGAACAATTGCTTAAACAGCCTAAAATTTAAACAAAAACTACCACCCAAATGGTACGATATTTTGGCTGCAGGTTACTTGCCAATTTATGCAGTTAACTGAATTTTAGTGACCAATTCATTGCAAAATAAAAATGCTTAAAAATAAATTTTGCAGCGAAATAGTATTAAAATTGCTTAAGTTTGCAACCAAATCGACTGCATATTTTTGTTTCCATACTGTCGAATATTAGCCATGAAATTGGGAGATTATGCCTTTCTGATTCCAACTATTTGTGTATGATACAGACTATGAATAATAGGGATGATGGACTTTTACTTATGTCAGTACGCAATGATTGGACTCGGGAAGAAATTCAGCAGTTATATGAACAGCCTTTTCTGGATTTAGTCTTTGAAGCACAACGTGTGCATCGCCAACATTTTGCTGCCAATACCGTACAAGTCAGTACCTTATTGTCTATTAAAACAGGCAAATGCCCTGAAGATTGCAAATATTGCTCGCAGTCTGCGCATTATGATTCACAGCTTGAAGCTGAAAAACGTATTGCAGTGGATAAAGTCATTCAAGAAGCTAAAGAAGCCTTAGCATCAGGTTCTTCACGCTTTTGTATGGGTGCTGCATGGCGTAATCCGCATGAACGCGATATGCCGTATGTTCTAGAAATGGTACGTGAAGTCAAAGCATTGGGCTTAGAAACTTGCATGACTTTAGGGATGTTGAATCAATCTCAAGCAGAACGCTTAAAAGATGCAGGTTTGGATTATTACAACCACAACCTAGACACATCGCGTGAGTATTATCCCAATGTGATTAGTACTCGCAGCTTTGATGACCGCTTAAATACTTTAGATATTGTGCGTCAAACAGGTATGAAAGTGTGTAGTGGCGGTATTGTCGGTTTAGGTGAAGATACCCAAGACCGTATTGGTTTGTTACATGAATTGGCGACTTTACCGTTACACCCTGAATCTGTGCCAATCAATATGTTAGTTCCGATTGAAGGTACACCACTGGCTGAAGTCGAAAAGCTAGATGTGATTGAATGGATTCGTACTATTGCAGTTGCACGTATTATCATGCCAAACAGCTATATTCGTTTGTCTGCAGGGCGTGAATCGTTGTCTGATTCAGATCAGGCATTGGCATTTATGGCAGGTGCGAACTCGTTATTCTCAGGTGAAAAACTTTTAACTACACCAAACGCAGGCGAAGGCAAAGACAAACAATTGTTCCAAAAGTTAGGCTTAGTGCCTGAACGTGCTAAACCAACGGTTTCTGAATTGTCGGTAGATGCGATGGCAATGGCTTAAAGTTTTAGCATCCATCCAAATGTACAAAGTCCCGCAAAGGGACTTTGTTTTTTATGCAGCAAAATAAGTTTATGCGGCAATGCTTTTAAGAGGTGATTAAAATTCCGTAACTGGCATTTAAATACTGCCCTGTTTTAATAATATCTACCCCGTTGGCATGTTCTACCGTCAGTTGTTGCTGAATCGCATCATAATAAAACCGATCATAACAGTCCTGATGATGCAGCAACCACGTCAAAGTATCTGCTAGATTGTCATCTACAATATACGTTTTTTCTTGAAAGTTTTTAGCCATAAATACGGTCAGTTCAATATTTCTAGGTACTGGATTTTAAGCGGAATACCTTGTGGGATAAAGTGTGCGGAGGATAGAAAATTTAATTGTGCACTTGTATAAATCAAACTTCGTACAGCATGAGAAGTCTCCCCACCAAAAGAGGTGGGAATGATATATGTAGTTTTGAAGATGGATAAGTGCAGTCTAATCTATACATGCAGGCAAGACTAAGCAAAATATTCAGGCTATTAGCCTAAAATAAAAAAGTGAGTCATAAAGACTCACTTGGTTTTAATACAGATTCAATACTTAACATTATTGTGTCTTAGAATCCCCACACTTACGACACTCTAAATGCGCCCCGATTTCTTCCATTGCGTCATATTCATAAATATGGATACAGAAAATTTGCTTTAACAGTTTGATCATAAATGACATTCCTTTTGATTTTTATACATCACGTTTGTGATCTCATCCTGAGATACAAATGTCATCAAGGCTGATTGACATAAACTACTATTATCATATTTAAAAAAAATAGCAAATCTAATTTAGGAACTGTCCGACAAATGACAAATTCATCTGCATACTTGCTGAAATTGAGTGCATAAATAGCTGTAAATTCATTCGCTTATATTATTTCAATTTTCAACGCACTTGAAACAAGAAAAACTGCTCAAAAGCTAATTTATTAAAAACCAAAGAATCGCAATAGCCAATAACATCATGCTTTCTGTTATTTCAATACTCGCACCAACGGTATCGCCCGTAATTCCACCTAAACGCTGCATAAATTTATATCGCAAATACAAAGTGCTGAGAATAAAAGTCAGAACAGCCACCAAGCCCATCCATCCCCAAAGCACTCCTGCAAGCAAGGTCAATGCGATCACAATTTTTGTGCCTGTTTTAGGCAAATGTGCCTGAATAGCAGTGCCTAAACCATTGGCACGTAAATAAGGCGTGCTTAAAAATAAAACCAAAGCGCTTAATCGTCCCAATACGGGTACAAACAGCAAAAATGCCAAATACTGTTGTTCGAGCAATACATACAACGCAGACCATTTTAATAAACAGCAGATCAGTAAGCTCAATACTCCAATCGGGCCGCTGCTTGGGTCTTTCATGATGTTTAAGCTACGTTCAGGATCACCAAAACCGCCGACCCATGCATCGGCAGTATCAGCCAGTCCATCTAAATGTAAACCACCTGTCAGCCAAATCCAGAGCACTAAAATTAAGCTGCTACTCAGAACCAAAGGCAAGAATTGCAATAAATGCGCCATCCCCCACAGCGCAGCTCCAATTAGTAAGCCAACGAGCGGATAAAACAGCAGTGATTGTGCATTTTGCGCTGCAGTTGGCATCTGTTTTAAAGAAACAGGAAAAGTGCTCAGGAATTGCAAGGCAATCCAAAAAGGTGTCATGTTTGCCCCTGCATGCAAATGTTGCCATTGGGATGTAACTGGAATGAACTCAATTGCCCCAACGCTGCAGACATTTTTAAAATATCGTCTAAAGATTTTTTCTGCGCCAATACTTTGAGCAATTTAATTACCCCGCCATGCGTGACCAATAACACACGTTTAGGTTGTTGCTCGAGTTGTTGTAAATATTGGTTGAGATCGGACAGACCTTGCAAAACGCGCTGCTGAAAATTTAGCAAAGATTCTGCTTGTGGCGGACTAAATTGGGTCGGTGTCATCCAAAATTTAGCTAAATCTTCAGGGTATTGTTCATATAAGGTTTGAGTGGAAATAGCTTCCCATGCACCAAAATGCATTTCCTGAAATTGTGCATCAATATACAGTGGCAATTGCTGTGCTTGCGCAAAGGTCTGAGCAACCTGCAGACAACGCTGTAAAGGTGAACTTGCCACAACATCCCATCGCTGTCCTGTAGCTATTGCCGTGTTTAAAGTCTGCTGCATGTCTTGCCAACCTTTTAAAGTCAAAGCATCATCGGTTGAGCCACGCAAAGTATGACCCAATTCTGTTTCGCCATGTCTTAATAGGTCTAGCATGATCATAAAGATACTTTCTCACCAATAACCGCAGCTTCGGCAAAAGTCGCCATTTGATTATGCAAGGCACAGGCCAGTTGGATAATGCCCAATGCCGCGCCCGCACCGCTGCCCTCACCTAAGCGTAAATTTAGATGCAGCAAGGCTTGTGCACCTAATGCTTCTAATAAGCGACGATGTCCATATTCAGCCGATTGATGCCCAAACAACATCCATTCTCGGACTTGAGGATTTAAACGCACTGCAACTAATGCAGCAGCACTGCTGATAAAACCATCCACCACCATCGGCAAGCCCAACTGCGCACAGCGAATATACGCGCCCACCATTGCAGCGACCTCCAATCCACCAACTGCACATAAGGCTTTAAAAGCATCATCTTGCACATAGTTCTGATGTAGAGCTAAAGCAGCATCAATCACCTGTTTTTTATGTTGCAATTGTGCAGTGTCAATTCCTGTGCCTATGCCAGTCAAGGCTTCAGCAGGTTCTTGTAATAAAAAGCAAGACAAGGCTGATGCCGAACAGGTATTTCCAATACCCATTTCACCTGCGACATAAATCGAGGCCTGCTGTGCGATGGCATCTTCCACACTTTGACGTCCAAGTGCCATCGCATCTGCACACGCTTGTTCAGTCATGGCGCGGGTTTTAGCAAAATTCGCTGTGCCTGCACGAATACAATGCCGCTCTACTCCTGCATATTCATACGCTTCCCCGACCGAGCCGCAATCCACCACTTGTAAATGCGCCTGATATTGTCGGGCGATGACGCTGATACATGCCCCACCTGTGGCATAATTTTGTAGCATTTGCCGAGTCACGGCTTGGGGATAGGCGGAAATATTTTCTTCCATCACGCCATGATCGCCTGCGAAAATACATATCCACGGACGTTCAATATTCGGCTGCGTTGTTCCTTGCAAAGCCGCCAGTTGAATCGCAATATTTTCCAATGCTGCCAATGAACCTGTTGGTTTGGTCAATTGAAGTTGTCGTGCAATTGCCTGTTGTTTCATCTGTTCATTTGGCTTTTGACACGCTGCAAACCACCAAGTCATTTCTTCTCTCCTTTTAAAAGCATTGGAAAACCTGCGACACAGAACTGCACTTTGTCTGCAATTTGTCCCAATTGCTGATGTAATCGCCCTGTTTCATCGACAAATTTTCGGGTTATTTCGCCCATCGGTACAACGCCCAAACCTGTTTCATTGCTCACTAAAATAATATCGGCTTGCAACTGAGGTAAAACTTCGAGCAATGCTGAAATTTGTTGTTCGGCAAAGCTTTCTGCAGATTGCATCAACAAATTACTCATCCACAAGGTCAGACAATCTACTAAAATCACAGCATTCGGATGATCCAGCATCTTTAACTGCTCCGCCAAATACAAAGGCTCTTCGCACAATTGCCAAGTCTGCGGACGCTGTTGTTGATGATGCTGAATCCGCGCCTGCATTTCTGCATCGCCCGCTTGTGCAGTTGCTACATAAATGACGGATTTGCCAAGTTGCTGCGCGGTTTGCTCAGCCATACGGCTTTTACCCGAACGCGCACCGCCCAAAATAAGTTGAATCACATGTGCTCCAAAGGAAATTGATGCGTGCTAAATAGCTGACCTTGTAAAGTGTGTGCCTGATAATAACCAAAATTTAAATGATGGATATCTAAATCGAAATATTGCACGGGGAGATTTTGAATACGCTGCAAAATCAAATTGGTTGAACACGCTGTTTGATATAAACCCAAAGTAATATGTGGATGATACTGTAAAGCTGCGATTTCAGCCCCGCCTACGCTAAGTGCCTGACGTATACGCGCCAGTTGCTGTGATTGATCTTGCACTTCTACAAATAAAGCACTATCAAAACTATTGATGCCGCCCACTTTCAGTTGAAAAGGCTCTAGTTGCAACTGCTGTAAGGCTTGAACTTGTTGTTGAAATTGTGACTCGAGAAAGTCATCTTCCCAATGCTTTTTTGCTGCATAAAACCCACAAATATATAAGGTGATATGAAACTGGCGAGTGTTTGGGCGAAATAATACATCTGAAAATTGCTGTTTTAATTGTTGTAAATAACATTCTAAAGCTGGATGTTGAACAGCTAAATACCAAAGCACATAACGCTCACGCCCACGATGCCATTCAGGATAATCATGCTGCTGTGTTGGAATAACGTACTGATTGGCTTGAATAAACACGGGATAATTCAATGAATTAAAACAGCTTATGGTAAAACATTCACAACTGAATAGACATGAAAATCATGCAATTTGAGGTGAATATTTTTCAGTTTGGTATTTTAACCATCTACATCATTTAAATAATTTTGATTTTAATGAGATGGATAAAATTCAGAAGATGGCTGAAACAGGTCTGCAATGTTATGCTGAAATGAAGATGATATTTTCTAATCTACACAAGACACTACATTACTGTGAAGCTTTACCCCATCAGAATCGGTATAACTGGAGTTTATGATGCAACAAGAATTGATCTGTTATAAACAACTTCCTATTTGGAATCATGACTCAATTCCACAAGGGTTTAAAAAACAACACAATACCCAAGTCGGCACATGGGCGAAGTTGACTATTTTAAAAGGCGAATTGCATTTTTCGATGCTGCATGAATCTGGTGAAGTACAATCTGAGCATATTTTTTCCGTGGAAAATCAACCACCATTTATTGAACCGCAAGCGTGGCATAAAATTGTATCTGCCAGTGATGATATTGAGTGCCAGCTTAGTTTTTATTGTTTGCCTCAAGATTATTTTGTTAAAAAATATAAATTAAGCCCAACACATTCTGAAATTTTAATGGCACTTCCACAGTTAACCGTGGGTAAAGCTTTGGATGTTGGCTGTGGTACAGGCCGAAATGCGCTGTATTTGAGCCAAAACGGTTTTCAGGTGGATGCTTGGGATGTGAATCCGAGTAGTATCCAAAAATTAAATGAAATTATTGCTACAGAACAGATTTCATCTATTCAAACTACTGTGCGGGATTTAAATCAGGATGCCACAATTACGGAGGAATATGACTTCATTAACTGTACAGTGGTGATGATGTTTTTGGCGCCTGAAACCATTCCTACGCTTATTCAGCACATGCAGCAAGCGACCAAACCACAAGGCTTTAACTTAATTGTTTGCGCGATGAATACTGAAGATTACCCTGTGCAACAGGACTTCCCTTTTAGTTTTAAAGCGGGTGAGTTAAGTGCTTATTATGCTGATTGGGATATTGTGAAATACAATGAAAATGTCGGTGAGTTGCACCGCACAGATGCAGATGGCAATCGCATTAAACAGCGTTTTGCGACGTTGTTGGCGAGGAAGAAGTAGATGTGCAAGTGGAATCTTAAATGAATAAGCTTTTGAGCTGCTCACAGACTACATTTCAATTGCTTACATAAAGCTTAAAATAAAAAACCACTTAGGATTAGTACACCTATGTGGTTGTTTTATATGGTGGGCCCAGACAGACTTGAACTGTCGACCAACGGATTATGAGTCCGTTAACATAGTAATTAAAAATCAACAAATTACAAATATAATATCAATACTATCATGTATTTATGTAATTTTAATAATTTATTATTAACTCTTTTTGTTGATTAATATATATTGATTTTGCTTACTACTTGCTTACCAGATGCTTACTAGAATGAAGTTAACAAAACCTGCTATTGATAAAATTGATTGCTCAGACAAAAATAAACCAACTTTTTTTTGGGATGAGAAAACACCAGGATTCGGCGTCAAAGTTACACCTAAAAATAATAAAAGCTACATTTTCCAAGGCCGTATTGGTCTTCAAAACCGTCGTATCAAAATTGGTGACGTTGATGTATGGAAATTAGATGAAGCTCGTAAATATGCACAAGAATTGGCGATTATGTGCCACAAAGGGATTGACCCATTAATCGAGCGTAAGAAAGCTTTAGCTGATAATAAAGAACTGCTAAAACAAGAAAAACGCAAAACTATTAAATTTAAAGATGTATGGTTTGAATATTTAAAAGCAAGACAACCTAATTGGCGACCAAGAAGTTATCAGGACCACATCGAATTATCTAGAGGTGGTTACGATCCTGAAAAAAATAGTGTTTATACCAGTCAACCCATTTTTCAACTGTTTGAGTACAAACTTTCTGAATTAACTGCAGATGTATTATGCGATTGGCTTGATCACAATGACTTCCGTCCAACAACATCAGCTAAAGCATACAGACTTACACGAGCTTTCCTGAATTGGTGTGATGAACACGAGGATTATGAAAACTTAGTGCCTCCAAAATCATACAACTCAAAAAAAGTTAAAGATAAAGTCCCTTCCCCAAAAGCCAAGAATGATTGTTTGATGAAACAGCATCTAAAACCATGGTTTGAAGAGGTAAATAAGTTAACTAGCAGAAAAATAGCGATTTTTTTGATATGTAGTTTAATCACTGGTTGCAGAAAGAATGAGCTGCTTTCATTAAAATGGACAGATGTCGATTTTCGTTGGAAAACAGCAAAAGTCAGGGATAAAATTGAAGATGAAGGTCGCCTAATTCCTCTAACTGCATATGTTGAAAGCTTATTATTAGAACTAAAGAAAAATTCTGATTCTAAATTCATATTTAGCAGTAAGGGCGCTGAATGTGGCCATATTGTTAATCCTTACGATAGCTTAGAGAAAATATGTAAAAAACTAAATATTGAACTTACTCCCCATGGATTGAGGAGATCATATAAAACGTTAGCTATTTGGGCAAAAATCAATGAAGGATCTTTAGCACAGATATCAGGTCATAAACCAAGTGCATTAGTTGAAAGACACTACATCGTACGACCTATGGATATGCTACAAGAAACACTACAAGAATATGAGGATTGGATTTTGCAACAAGTGCGAAATGGCATTAATTGAAATACCTCGATACGGACTAATGCCAGTCAGTTAAGAAATTGACTGGTAAAGGGTGTAAATAATTCTGTGTAAATACAGTTTTAAAAATACTTGGTTACACGCTCTGAACCGTACCG
>NZ_JAYJLK010000052.1:0-13014 GCF_051948795.1 Acinetobacter sp. Lyrl_1 | reverse complement strand
TGGTACGCTCCATGATCGGGATGTAAATTCCGCACTGAATATTCTTGCGCTCGGGCATGAGCGTCTAGCAGTAGGAATCTCCGTCCTTTAGATCGGGGAGGATGTCAAGCCGCTTTGCTGATTAATCTAAAATCACTAGGATGCAGCGACTTGGTTTTTAGCCAATATTTCCAAGTATAGGTTGGCCAAAGAGCAAAGTTTTTTCCACCATCTTGTTGATACCAACTTACACAGCCAGATTGCCAAACCGTGTTATTTAGCATGTCTTGCACATCGTGGTTAAATTGATCTTGTACTTGATCTTTTACTACAATTGCATTGCTCTGTGATTGTGCCACCAAATCCATCATTTGCAGAATGTAATCGACTTGCGATTCGATCATAAAAATAACCGAGTTATGCGCCAAAACTGTATTTGGCCCAAGCAACTGAAACAGGTTCGGAAAACCTTTGTGGCTAATGCCGTAATAGCTTTCTGCGCCATCTTTCCATGCCTGTTTTAATTCAACGCCATGTTCACCAATGCAGCTAAATGGCTGTAGATAGATACGCGGATCGGTAATAAAGCCTGTGCCATAAATCAGACAATCAATTTTTCGCATTTTACCATCTTTGGTGATGATGCTGTCTGCAGTCAATTCCTGTATTGCATCAGTCACTAATTCGACGTTGTCACGGTTAAAAGTTGGGAAGTATTTATTGGACACTAAAATACGTTTACATCCCATAATGTAGTCAGGCGTGAGTTTTTGTGCCAATTGTTTGTCTTTGACCTGAAAACGAATAAAGGCTTCTGCCAGTTTTTGGGTATATTTCATCACGCTAGGTTGCATGATTGGAATTGCACGTGATTCATTCGACCAATACAAACGCGCACGATGCAACTTTCTAAACCAGTCTGCTTGTTTAAACAGTTTTTTCTCAATATTCAGATATTTGCGTTCATCTCGTGGAATGACCCATGCAGCTGTACGTTGCATGACATATAACTGTTTAACTTGAGGTACAATTTCAGGAATGTATTGAATCGCGCTGCCGCCTGTGCCAATAGATGCCACAACTTTGCTATTTAAGTTGTATTGATGATCCCATTGAGACGAGTGAAAAACCTTGCCCTGAAACTTTTCAATGCCTTTAATGTGCGGGATTTGTGGCACATGCAGTGGGCCAGAAGCAAAGACTAAATATTGGCAACTCAATTGTCTGCCATCTTTTAACGCAACATGCCATACACAGTCTTTTTCATGGTATTCGGTATGCACCACTTCGCTGTTAAATTGGCAATATTCGCGCAGATTAAACTGTTGCACCACATCTTGAATATACTGAAAAATTTCTGGTGCTTCGGCATAGCGTTTTGACCAGTCAGTTTTGGGTGCAAATGACAATGAATACAGATGCGACTGCACATCACAAGCCGCGCCAGGGTATTGATTTTCACGCCAAGTACCACCCACTTCATTAGACTTTTCTAAAATCACAAAGTTATGAATGTTGCGTTGTAGCAAACGAATCGCCATGGCTAATCCACCAAAGCCTGCGCCAATAATTGCGACTTGATAATGAGCTGCTGCATCCTGCATGAAGACATCCTTATATTTATTTTGTTTGATTTGAGTTTGTTTGAGTCAGGATAGAATAAGCCAGCATGTGGTAACATGATCGTGCTGACATAAAAATTGATATTTTCGGCAATTTCTATCTGTGGATGAATCGGGTAAAAAGGATATTCCGTTTCGCACTGTTCATTTTATGAAAAGATCCATACTTGGCTTAATGTATTTAATACAAGGCATGCGTAAAGCAGGCGTTGATGTCGATGCAAAATTGCAAAGTATCGGCTTGCGTGCAGATGCGCTGGATACCAGTTCAATTATTCATCCGAGTTTGGAATGGGATATTCTCAAAGTCATTGGTGAAGATGTAGAGCCTGAAATGGGGCTGTTTATTGGACAGCATTATGCTTTGGCAGGTTATGGTCCTTTACTGATGTTATTGGTGACCAGTCCAGATATTGCCACTGCATTAGAAAAAGGGATTCAATATCAGGGATTGACGCATTTAAGCGGGAAACTGAGTTTGCAACATAGCACGCGACATATTGCCTTGTGTTATCAACCCAATGATTTACATAGTAGTTTAGGTGTATTGCGTGCGCAGTGTGAAATTTCAGGCACGTTCAAATTTATTCAAGACCTATATAAAATGATGGGGATGAGTGCGCCACGTATTCGCATAGAATTGCCATTTGCACAGCCGCAGCAAAGTGAAGTTTTGCAAACTTTTTATGATTATTACGGTCAAGATATTGTTTTTAATCAACCCCAAGCAGCGTTTTGGTTTGATGATGCAGTTCTCACAGCACGTATTCCATCTGCCGATGCAGTCACTTTTAGTAGTTATGAAGCCAAATGCGTGATTGAGTTAGAGCGACTTAAACTCGAAGATGATGCGCCTTCGGTGGTACAGCGCGTAAAAGATTATTTGGAATTACAACAAGGCAGTATGCCGAGCATGGCAGAAACAGCACATGCTTTGCAAATTCCTGAACGGACATTGCGCCATCAACTGCAACAATTGAACACTAGTTACAAACAAATTCGTGAAGATCTTATCAAAGATAAAGCATTGCGATTAATTGAATATCAGGAATATTCAATTGAAATGATTGCAGAGTTACTTGGTTATTCAGAGCCTGCGGCATTTAACCATGCCTTTAAACGGTGGTTTGGACAAAGTCCACGCCAATATACAAAATAGCCTAAGTATTTTGCAAACTATGCCAAAGTGCTATATCTCGTGATTCGATCTTCGTTATAATCTATTTGCCCAAATAAGTACTGATGAATATGTCTGATTTTAATTCGCCACAAACCACAGCCTTTACTCCATTATCGCCTGCGGAGCGTTATGCACAAGCGTTAGCCTCTGGACAATTTATGCCAGATGATGCGCAGGCGCAGGCTGTACACGAACTTGAGCGTGTGTGGCAGGAATTAATTCAACGCTATAAAGCATCAAAAAAAGCGTTCCGCCGTTTCCGCCGCCAAACAGCACCACAGGGTGTTTATATGTGGGGTGGTGTAGGTCGTGGTAAAACATGGCTCATGGATCAGTTTTACGACTCGATTCCATTTAGACGTAAAACACGTATGCACTTTCACCACTTTATGCAGCATGTGCATCGTGAACTGAACAAACTTTCAGGGCAGCGTAACCCGCTCGATTCTGTTGCAGACCAAATTTATAAAGATGCAGTGGTGATTTGTTTCGATGAATTTTTCGTATCTAACGTGACTGATGCGATGATTCTGAGTGACTTGTTCCAAAAATTATTCCATCGTGGCATTACTTTGGTGGCAACATCTAACATCGCCCCAGACGGTTTATATAAAAATGGTATCCATCGAGATCGTTTTATTCCAACCATTGAAATGGTCAAAAAACATTGCCAAGTGCTAAATGTCGATGCTGGTGTAGATTATCGCTTACGTGTTTTGAAACAGGCGCAATTATTTAAATCGCCTTTAACGCATGATAATCAAAACTGGATGGCACAGCGTTTCAGTGCTTTGAGTAATACACAACATTATTCTTCTGAGCCAATTATTATCAACCAACGTATTGTTGAAACAATTGCGCATACTGAAGATGTGTTGTGGTGTGAATTTTCAGAACTGTGCTTTAAACCGCGTAGTCCTGCAGACTTTATTGAAATTGCCAACATCTACAACACGGTTTTGGTGAGCAATGTACCGCATTTAACAGACTTCTTGTCTGAAGGAACACGTCGTTTTATTTATTTGGTCGATGAATTTTATGATCGTGGTGTCAAGTTATTACTGACTTCTGAAGATTCGATTATTGAAATTTATCAGGGCGAAAAACTGGCATTTGAAATTGAACGCACACGTTCACGTTTATTGGAAATGCAGTCTGATGATTACTTAAATGAAGAACATCGACAGATACAGGCCACCGAAGCCAAACATCAAATCAGTTGATCTTTTAAGCGCCTAGAACTAGGCGCTTTTTTATGATAGAAAAGATGTGACTGTTGGTTTTATCGACATTTTGTCATAAACATGGCTTAATCTTGAAGGGTTGCAATAAGACTGACGCCGATTTTTACAACAAAATCTGAACTTAAGTCTAATTTCGACATTTCAAAAACTTTATACACTGTAAAAGTGTATTTAGATGAGTAATAGTGTCGTGTTTCTGATCAGGATTTATGATGATTGTTGTCATTCATCTTGTAATAAATGATCGTTATTTTGAAATGTGATAATACTATTCAGCTAAATATAAATCAGTATACTAGAATCTCTTGTATAAAAAGTAGCAATATCAGGAAAGACAATGACTGCACGTATTCAAAAAGGCAAGTTAGCGATTGCTAAAGAACTTTACGATTTCATCGAAAATGAAGCATTACCAGGTTCTGGTTTGGACAGTGATACATACTGGAAAAACTTTGAGCAAGTCGTTGTCGATCTTAGCCCTAAGAACAAAACATTACTCGCAAAGCGTGATGAGCTTCAGGCTAAAATTGATGAATGGCACCGCAATAATACATTTGAATTAGAAGCTTACAAAGCTTTCTTGACTGAAATTGGCTACTTATTACCAGAAGTAGAAGATTTTCAAATTACCACCGAAAATGTTGATGAAGAAATCGCATTATTGGCTGGTCCACAGCTCGTAGTACCTGTACGTAACGCACGTTATTGCTTGAACGCAGCAAACGCACGTTGGGGTTCGTTATATGACGCACTTTACGGTTTTGACGTTATTTCTGAAGAAAATGGCGCAGAAAAAGGTAAAGGCTACAACCCAGTTCGTGGTGAAAAAGTAATTGCATTCGCGAAAAACTTCTTAAATGAAACTTTCCCATTGGCGCAAGGTTCACATGCCGACGCGACTCAATATGCTGTAGAAGCAAACAAACTTGTTGTTCGCCTAAAAGATGGTTCTACAACAACTGTTGCGGATAGCTCTAAATTCGTTGGTTACAATGGCGAAGCTTCTGCACCAACTGAAATCGTACTGAAAAATAACGGCCTGCACGCAATCATCCAGATTGATGCAAACAGCCCAATTGGACAGACAGATGCAGCTGGCGTGAAAGATGTTGTGCTTGAAGCGGCTGTAACGACGATTCAAGACTTGGAAGACTCTGTTGCAGCAGTTGATGCTGAAGAAAAAGTTGAAGGCTACCGTAACTGGTTAGGCTTGATGAAAGGTACGCTTGAAGAGTCTATCGAGAAAAATGGCAAGACCATTACCCGTAAACTAAATGCTGACCGCACCTTCAAAAATGTTGAAGGCGGTGAGACCAAGGTTCATGGCCGTTCATTGATGCTGCTTCGTAACGTGGGTCACTTGATGACAAACCCGGCGATCCTTGTAGATGGCGAAGAAATTTATGAAGGCATCATGGATGCATTGGTCACTCCATTGCTTTCTGTGGCTGATATCCGTGGTGAGAACACGATCAAGAACTCACGTACCGGTTCTATGTATATCGTTAAGCCAAAAATGCACGGTCCAGAAGAAGTAGCATTTGCGGTTGAGCTGTTTGAACGTGCTGAACAAGCGCT
Organism: Acinetobacter sp. Lyrl_1; assembly: GCF_051948795.1. Classification (NCBI taxonomy): domain Bacteria; kingdom Pseudomonadati; phylum Pseudomonadota; class Gammaproteobacteria; order Moraxellales; family Moraxellaceae; genus Acinetobacter; species Acinetobacter sp. Lyrl_1. Next base: position 7,411 of record NZ_JAYJLK010000052.1, on the reverse strand, counting down.
TGGCTTACCTGCTAAAACCCTGAAAATCGGTATCATGGATGAAGAGCGTCGTACCTCTGTTAACCTGAAAAACTGTATTGCTCAGGCGAAAGACCGTACCATCTTTATTAACACCGGTTTCATGGATCGTACAGGTGATGAAATCCATACCTTCATGGAAGCAGGTCCATTTGTTCGTAAAGGCGAAATCAAAGGCCAAAAATGGTTCCCAGCTTACGAAAACCGTAACGTCATGGTAGGTCTACAAACAGGTCTACGTGGTAAAGCACAGATTGGTAAAGGCATGTGGCCAAAACCAGACATGCTGTTAGACATGTACAAAACCAAGACTGAACATCCTGAAGCAGGCGCAAGCTGTGCATGGGTTCCGTCTCCAACAGGTGCAGTGATTCACGCGATTCACTACCATCAAATTAATGTAGCAAACCGTCAGCAAGAATTGCTTGCAACTGAAGCATTGCCTTTAGATGATTTGTTAACTCCACCTCTTGCAACTGATACCAACTGGTCTGAAGAAGAGAAACTAAAAGAACTGGAAAATAACTGCCAAGGTATCTTGGGTTATGTCGTTCGTTGGGTTGATCTGGGTGTAGGTTGTTCTAAAGTTCCAGACATCAATGATGTGGGCCTGATGGAAGACCGTGCAACTTTACGTATTTCTTCTCAGCACGTTGCCAACTGGTTACGTCACGGAATTGTAACGCGTGAACAGGTTGAAGAAGTAATGCAGCGCATGGCGAAAATTGTAGATCAACAAAATGCTGATGATCCACTATACACGCCTATGTCTAACGACTTTGCTAATAACATTGCATTCCAAGCTGCATCTGACTTGATCTTCAAAGGTGGCGAGCAACCTTCTGGTTACACAGAGCCACTTTTACACGCAGCGCGTTTAAAGTTAAAAGGTTATACAGGTGATTAATCCTTTAGGATTTGATTTACTGATTGTGTAATACAAACAAATGAGCCTCTTCGGAGGCTTTTTTGTTGCCTGTATTTTGCTTATGGTTTTTTGAAAATTTTGCAGCTGAATAGTTACAGGATGTACTTGCTGCTAGAAAAACATCAAGCTGCGGAGTAGAGTGAAAGTCATATATAAAAAGTAGCGCAAGGACAAATACATGCCAGCATATCAAGATTTGAATCAACAATTTATTGGCGGCAAGTGGTCGGTTGGGACATCTACTAAAACCATTCCAAACTTGAATCCATATCATCAAACTACAATTTTTGAGATGCAGGGCGCCAGCGTGGTAGATGTTGATAGTGCCTATAGTACAGCGCAAAAAGCTTTTGATGAACAATTGATTCAATCCACAAGTCTGCGTCAATACATCATTAAGAACTTAGAGCAAGTCATTCAGCAACGACGCGAAGAAATTATCCAGTGGCTGATTGATGAGTCGGGCAGTACCCGTTTAAAAGCCAATATCGAAGTCGATGCTGCTTTAGGGATTATTCAAGAAGCTGCACAATTTCCCGAGCAAATGACCACGACGAAACTGGAAAGCAAAGATCCGAAAGTCCGTAGTGTTGTTTTGCGTAAACCTTTGGGTGTTATTGCTGTGATCAGTCCGTGGAATTTCCCTTTCCATTTGTCTATGCGTTCAGTGGTTACAGCGATTGCTTGTGGTAATAGTGTAGTGCTCAAACCTGCCAGTGATACGCCAGTCACAGGTGGAACTATACTCGGTAAACTGTTCGAAGAAGCAGACTTGCCTGCAGGCGTACTCAATGTGGTGGCGGGTGCGAGTCGTGAAATTGGTGATTACTTTGTTGAGCATGCAACTCCTAAAATGATTTCATTTACAGGCTCTACAGAAGTTGGACAGCATGTAGGCCAACTGGCCGTTGCGGGTGAGCATTTAAAACGTGTCGCCTTAGAACTCGGTGGCAATGCACCTTTAGTCGTTTTGGATGATGCAGATATAGATTTGGCCGTAGAACTAACTGTGATGGGGCGCTTTTTGCATCAAGGTCAAATTTGCATGAGTACCAATCGGGTCATTGTCGATCAGTCTATTTATGCAGCCTATCTTGAAAAATTGTTAGCAAGTGTGTCGCAATTAGTAGTAGGTGATCCGAATAAAAATGACACCTTGATTGGGCCAATTATTAATGCAGAACAGGTGAAAAAGCATCAGCATATTATTCAAAAAGCACAGGCGCAGGGTGCAGAATTGGTTTATGCGGGCGGGGTTACGGGGAACTTAGTTGCACCACATGTTTTTGTGAATGTCGCTGCCGATTCAGAAATTGTACAAAATGAAAGTTTTGGACCTATTTTACCGATTCTCAAAGCAGCAGATACCGCACATGCCTTACAGTTAGCGAACGATACACGCTATGGTTTATCTGCTGCTGTATGCACTACAAATGTAGAACGCGGTGCAGAATTTGCAGCACAGTTTGATGTTGGAATGACACATATTAATGGTATTACCGTTGCCGATCATGCCAATGCACCGTTTGGTGGTGAGAAAAACTCAGGCTTAGGTCGTTTTAATGGGCGCTGGATATTTGAAGAATTTACCCGCACGCATTGGCTGACATTGCCAGCTTAACGGTAATTATTTGTCCTGCGTTTTGTTTGAGTAAGAAGGAATGCGTGGGTGCGCACTTACTGTTCATGATCAAAACGCATAATATAGTGCGTGTGTCTAATCATCCAATTTGTATATGTGTGCCAATTTTAAACCAATAAGCATAGCTCAATTATCTGCATTAGGTCTGCCTGAAATTCCGTTTGAATATGCTGAAGAAGCGTATCCAAATTTGAGTGTGCCACTATTGTTTAAGTCTGAACAAGGTTTAGAGTGGCGCTCGGTGAATTTTGGCTTGATTCCCAAATGGGCGGAAGACAGAAGTATTGCGCAAAAAACCTATAATTGCCGTAACGAAACTTTATTAGAAAAACCAAGTTTTAGTGAAGCTGCTTATAAGTGTAAATTTGGCGCGATTGTTGTGTCAGAATTTTATGAATCCAAATATATAGACAGTAAACCGCAGCGTTGGGGTGTACGTCGTAAAGATGGACAGGCCTTTTTTATTGCAGCACTGTATGAAATTTGCCGTTTAAAGGATGGGCAAGGCACGGAAGAAATTGTCCGTTCTGCGAGTATGATTACCATGGACGCAATTGATCACGCGATGATGAAGGAATTTCATGAGCCTGGGCCAGTCAAACGTTCTGTTATTGTTATTCCACATGCACGTTTAGATGAATGGCTAAGTTTGAAAACACCGAACATACACAGCTTTGTGCAGGGCTTTCCTTTAGACGAGTTTGAGTGTTCACATGTACCAAAAGCAAAGATCGAAAAAGTAAGCCCCCAGCTCAATTTTTTCGATCTTTAAGTACATCTTGTGCTTATATAGGATAAGAACAGATGTGGAACAATAACGTGATGTTTAGCGTGCTAAATTATTAAAAATATGACGTAAACTTTCCATCATTTTTTCAATTTGTAGTGGAGTTAAACCATCAAATGACTGCTCTAAAACAACGCTAGTCAGATCATTAATTTTGTTGGTCATCTCATTACCTTTTTCAGTAAGCACGACACGAGTGATACGCGCATCATCATCACAAGAATAAGTTTCAACCAAACCTTCATCTTTTAAACGATAAACAATTTTAGTTGTAGTTGACATTTTTGACACCACCATGTCTGACAAATCAGACACACTCGCATGTGCTTTTGACCTTAATGCCAATAAAATACGACGGCGAGAATTATCTAAACCATACTTTTTAAGTGCCTGATCGACATTCTGTACATATTGAGCATGTACTTGTGTGACCCAATAATACGGAAATTGTTCAATATCATATTGGTCGGCGGATGGTAGAAATTTTGAATATTTCTTGGACATTGCATATTCCCTGCATTGTTTTAATTGTATTTTTGATATTTCACATTTTATGTGAAAACTCATGTGCTTAGCAAGATGCTTTCAGTGGCTAAAATTTGGTTGAAATCTGACGAAATATGATGAATCTCGATTTAGAAGCTGGCTTTGAAATGGCTATTTTTCCAAGCGCGTAGGCATTTGTTTAAGTTCAATCCATATTCATGTGTCATATCAATTAATCCTATAGAATTGTTTTAGTTTGGATTAGTAGTGAGTTATCTGGTTTTATAAGTTGAATTATCAATTTAACCATCAACTTAGGCTGCATTTTAGTTAAAAAAATACATTTGTACACTTGGCTTTTAGGTAAAAGTGCGGGTTATTGCGTTGAATTTTGCAAAAAAATTATAAGCTTTGGTCTAATCTTTTAACAATAGTTGTTTTTTATCAATATTTTAAGTTTAGATTAAAGTGTGGGTTGGCTTACAGTTGTAATCTATGACTAATGCGTCTAAAAATACATTACAATTCATTTGACATTTTTAATCCATTCTCACGGCTTTTGTTTGGCTGTCATCGCTCTAAAAAAATTAAGAATGTGAAAAATAAAGTAAAAACCATCTTATAGATCGTGCTGTTTAGTTTTATTCAAAAAAATTAAAAATTTAATTACAAATGTTCAAGATTGTGCATAATTAAGCTATCTATTGCTAAAAAGGTTACTTTTATGGATCCGTCGCCGTGCGCAGGTCTACTTTATATTTCGATTTCTGCTAACTATCTCGGAGCTATGAACTAATGGAGTTTTTATTAGATCCGGGAATATGGGTTGGTTTAATTACACTTATTATTCTAGAAATCGTATTAGGTATTGATAACCTAGTCTTTATTGCAATTCTTGCAGAAAAATTACCCCCAGAACAGCGTGATAAAGCCCGTGTGATTGGCTTATCTTTAGCGTTGTTTATGCGTTTAGGATTGTTATTTGCAATCTCTTGGTTGGTTACTTTAACCGAACCGTTAATTACCTTATTTGAAAAAACCTTTTCAGGGCGTGACCTCATTCTCTTGGGTGGCGGTTTGTTCCTCGTCTATAAGGCGGTAGGAGAGTTGCATGAGAAGATGGAAGGCAAACCCGAAGTCAAAGTCACGACCAATGTAGTTTATGCAAGTTTTGCCGCAGTTGTAGCACAAATTGTTGTTCTAGATGCAGTTTTCTCTTTAGACTCAGTCATTACCGCAATTGGCATGGTCGACAACATCTATGTGATGATGGTTGCCATGGTGGTTGCAATGTTGGTGATGTTACTTGCATCTAAGCCATTAACTGCTTTTGTGAACCGTCATCCAACAGTGGTGATTTTGTGTTTAAGCTTCTTACTATTAATTGGTATCAGCTTGATTGCAGAAGGTTTTGGCTTCCATATCCCTAAAGGTTATATCTATTCGGGTATTGGTGTTGCGATTGCTATTGAAGCGTTTAACCAATTTGGTCAGCGCAATGTTGCAAAACATGAAGCAAAAATTCCGTTACGTCACCGTACTGCAGATTCAATTTTAAAATTGATGGGGGGGCGAGTTGAAACCAGTAGCCCTGATTTGCATAACGAAGCGCAAGAAGCGTTTGCAGATGAAGAACGCTACATGATTGGTGGTGTCTTGACCTTGGCAGAGCGTTCAGTCGCATCAATTATGACGCCACGTAGCCAAATTTCATGGGTCGATATTGAAGATTCACCTGAACAAATCCGCGAACAGATTCTATCTGTACCACACAGCTTATTCCCAGTGTGTCGTGGTAGTTTAGATAAAGTCATTAGTATTGTACGTGCCAAAGAGTTGTTGGATGTATTGGACGAAGAAGAAGAGCTTAAAGCTTTAATTAAACGTCAGCGTCCAATTTACATTTTTGAAAAAATGAAAGTGATTGATGCGATCAATACGTTACGTACCTCTAAAGGTTCTTTGGTTTTAGTCAGCGATGAGTTTGGTAATGTTCAAGGTTTGATTTCACCGCTTGATGTGTTTGAAGCGATTGCAGGTGAATTCCCTGATGCAGACGAACAGTTAGATTTGGTTAAAACCAATGAAAACGAATGGAAAGCAACAGGTATGCTGGATTTATACCAGCTTGAACTTGAACTGGGTATGATGGATCTGATTGAAGAAGATGCAGGCTACATTAGCGTTGCAGGTTTGATTTTAGATAAAACCCAAGGTGAAGTTCAGGTCGGCACGCAGTTGGATTATCAAGGTGTGCACTTTGAAGTGACAGAACTTGATGGTAACCGTATTAAAACTGTGATGATTCGCTTACGCTAATTACTAAGCTTTGAATTAAATCACTCAAAAAGCTCTACCGAAATGGTGGAGCTTTTTTATGGTGTAATAAAAAGATTGTGATGTTTCATCCTGAAAATGTGTATCAGCGATAAGTCTGGATTTTAAAAGCTGAACATGAAATGTGGCATGGAATAGAAAAAAGAAACAACCAAACAGGATTACAAATTTGGTTGCTTAAACAGGGAAAAGAAAAAGCGAGAAACTAAAACAAATGTTTAATTTGTATGTGACTTCGCCACTAAAAATTAAACTGCCAATTGATTTTCAATCATATTCCATAAATTTCGATGTGACTTTTTAAACATCGCCATATGCCCAATGGCTTTATGCTGATAACGCTTTGGTTTAAGTTCAATCATATTAGTCGATGCATGGGGATAGAGACGGAGTAAATCTTTCACATTGGCTTCGGTGGCAATCTCATCATCCGAACTCCAAATAGCAGTAATCGGGCAACGAATTTCATCGTGATAATGCTGTGAAACTGTTTTGCCTATAGCATTGATGACATAGCCGGGTTTGCTACAAAATTGTGCCCATTGTTGGGCCACATTTTTAGGTAGGTTTTCGCCCATGCCAATTGCATTGGTTGGGCCATAACCATGTGTGATTCTGGCAAGTGGAAAAATAACTTTAAACATCACAGGGGCAAGTAGGCGAGTACGACCTTTTAAACCTTTTGTGTGGCCTGTAGAGCCTGAAACAGCTACGACTTTTGCCACTTTATGATATTCAGGATTAATCCCCAGTAATTGTCCGCCTGCGCTGTGTCCCAATAAAACCACTTGTTCAGCTTGCGTTTTTTGCAGCAAAGTATTTACTGCTGCAGGAATATCTAACTGCCCCCAATCAACAATACTGGCTTCACATTGTTTCAATGGTTCGTGTAACGAATCACCAATACCACGAAAATCAAAACACAGCACAGCATAGCCTTGTTCATTTAGCCATGTGGCAAAAGCGTGATAAAAATTCTTGGTAATGCCTGTCGCGGGACAAATCAAGACGGGTAGACGCTGTGCTTGTGTATATTGATTTGGATAATAACGGGCAGCGAGGGCATAACCATCTGCACATATAATATTTAAGCTTTCAAATGTGCTCATAATGTTTTAAGGATGATGAGAATAAAGTTACTTTACACGAGTTCCAAAAAGAAACTTGTATTTATTCTGACTCTAAAGTCAAGCTTAGTAGTCTGCGAGTGTAG
>NZ_JAYJLK010000051.1:0-14033 GCF_051948795.1 Acinetobacter sp. Lyrl_1 | reverse complement strand
GGGTGTTGTTGCTAAAGTAACAGCATAATTATAGAATGTGTTAAACAGGTCGAGAGCTTTGGCTCTCGTTCTGTTTTGTAGGTCAGTAGTTCAATTGGTAGAGCGTCGGTCTCCAAAACCGAATGTTGGGGGTTCGAGTCCCTCCTGGCCTGCCACTTTTTTTAAAAAAGCTTGATGTCGGCTAATCTAGTCATATAATAAGTCGCGAATTCTACGACGAGTACAAAAATGTCGAATGATAAATCGCGTGACGCATTAAGCGACGCGCCAATCCCTCAAAGAAATAATTCTGCTGAAGTTGTTCAATCGAGTTCTCCATTAGACTACGTGTTGTGGGGTATCGCTTTGATTTTATTCATCGCTTCGATGATGGTGAATCAGCATCTTCCTGCGTATTGGGCACCAGCCAATGATATTTGGGTGCGTGTTGGGGTAATTTTGGCTTGTATCGTTGTGGCTTTAGGTTTATTATACGCCACCCATCAAGGCAAAGGCTTTGTTCGTTTGCTTAAAGATTCACGTATTGAGTTACGTCGAGTCACTTGGCCTACTAAACAGGAAACTGTAACAACGTCATGGCATGTATTGATTGTTGTTGTAGTCACTTCAATTGTATTGTGGTGTTTTGACTATTTGTTAGGCTGGGCAATCAAGTTAATTATCGGGTAAAAGAGCTATGAAACGTTGGTACATTATTCATGCCTACTCAGGTTATGAAAAACAAGTGATGCGTTCGCTTAATGATCGAATCCAGCGTAGCGCTGTTGCCGATAGCTTTGGTGAAGTCCTTGTTCCTACCGAAGAAGTGGTAGAAATGAAGGATGGTAAGAAACGTAAGTCAGAGCGTAAGTTCTTTCCAGGCTATGTATTGGTTGAAATGGAAATGAACGATGAAACTTGGCACATTGTTAAAGAGTGTCCAAAAGTTTTAGGTTTTATTGGTGGTACAGCAGAAAAGCCTGCCCCAATTACGCAAAAAGAAGCTGACGCGATTCTTGCACGTGTACGCAATACTGGTGAAGCACCTCGTCCGAAGACGATGTTTGAACCAGGCGAAGAATTGCTTGTGATTGATGGTCCATTCACCGACTTTAAAGGCGTGGTGGAAGAAGTTCAATACGAGAAGTCACGTTTAACGTTGACAATTAATGTATTTAATCGACCTACTCAGGTTGAGCTGGAATTTCGTCAAGTCGAAAAATCCGTTTAAGTTTGAGTGGTTGGAAAACGCCCGATTTATGATGAATCGGGCATTGTTGTTGTAACGGTATCGTTACTTAAAATATTGGGGAGCCTAGCGGCGTTTGTACCCAGAGGTAATTTGAAATGGCTAAGAAGATTGACGGCTATATCAAGCTGCAAGTTCCAGCTGGTAAAGCGAATCCATCTCCACCAATTGGTCCTGCATTAGGTCAACGTGGTGTTAACATCATGGCATTCTGTAAAGAATTCAATGCTGCTACACAAAAAGTTGAACCAGGTTTGCCAATTCCTGTAGTGATCACTGTGTACAACGACAAGTCGTTCACATTCATCATGAAAACTCCTCCTGCTGCAATTCTTCTTAAGAAAGCTGCAGGCATTCAAAAGGGTTCAGCTGTACCTAACAAAAACAAAGTTGGTAAGTTGACTCGTGCTCAATTAGAAGAAATCGCGACTACTAAAGAACCAGATTTAACTGGTGCTGATTTAGAAGCACGTGTGCGTACCATTGCTGGTTCTGCACGTTCTATGGGCTTGGATGTGGAGCTATAAGACATGGCAAAGTTAACTAAACGTCAAAAAGCCATTGCTGCTGCTGTAGAAGCAAACAAAGTTTACACTTTGGAAGAAGCAGTTGAAGTTCTAAACAACCTTCCTGCTGCTAAATTCAAAGAATCTTTGGATGTTGCGGTAAACCTAGGTGTTGACCCACGTAAATCTGATCAGGTTGTTCGTGGTGCGACTACACTTCCTGCAGGTACTGGTAAAACTGTACGTGTAGCTGTTTTCGCTCAAGGTGCTGCTGCAGAAGCTGCTAAAGCTGAAGGCGCAGACGTAGTTGGTTTCGACGACTTAGCTGAAAGCATTCAAGCGGGTAACCTTGACTTTGACGTTGTGATTGCAGCTCCGGATGCAATGCGCGTAGTAGGTAAGTTGGGTACGATTCTTGGTCCACGTGGCTTAATGCCAAACCCTAAAGTGGGTACTGTAACTCCTGACGTTGCGACTGCAGTTAAAAATGCAAAAGCAGGTCAAGCGCGTTACCGTGTAGACAAAGCGGGTATTATCCACGCTGCGATTGGTCAAGTTGGCTTTACTGCTGAAGCAGTTCGTTCAAACGTTGAAACCTTAGTTGCTGACTTGAAAAAGTTAAAGCCTGCAACTTCTAAAGGCGTATACATCAAAAAGATCACTTTGAGCTCTACTATGGGTCCTGGTCTTGTTATTGATGTACAGAACGTTTCTAACTAAGTCTGACTTAGAAAGAATTTTAAAGTCCTGAAAAGTCTCCTTCTCCCTCTGGGAGAAGGTCGGGATGAGGGTTAAACCTCTCCCTAACCCTCTCCTAGCAGGAGAGGGGGACATTCAGGCGGACTTTGAATTGGTAAATGAGAATTTATCAGCGTCAAAGACCTCAGGCGAGAGTAGTTTTATGCTGCTTTCTTAATCTTCCAGCCTGGGTAGACGCGGTGGTGTGATTTATTCCTCCTCCGCGTGTAAGTTCAGCAATGAATTTACGAATTGGGAGTGTGCTTCACGTAAGCACATAAATCACCGTTAGGAGGTTTTACAATGGCTCTTCTTATCGAAGACAAAAAACAGATCGTAGCAGAAGTTAACGAAGTTGCTTCTAAAGCGTTCTCTGCTGTTGTTGCTGACTATCAAGGTATGAGCGTTGAGCAATTAACGGCTCTACGTGTTGAAGCGCGTAAATTAGGTGTTACTACACGTGTTGTACGTAATACTTTGGCTAAACGTGCTTTTCAAGATACGCAATTCACGATCTTGAACGACAACCTTGTTGGCCCAACAATTTTAGCTTTCTCAACTTCTGAAGACGACATGGGTGCAGCTGCACGCTTGTTCGAAGAATTCGCTAAAACGAATAAAGCATTTGAACTTAAAGCTGCTGCATTTGACGGCAAACTTTATCAAGGTGCTGAAGTTAGCGTAATTGCGAATCTTCCGAACCAAGAAAAAGCGCTTACTATGCTTGCAAACGTTCTTCAAGCTCCTATTTCGAAATTGGGTCGCCTTATTACTGCGCTCAAAGAGAAAAACGAGTCAGAAGCTGCATAAGCTTAAATTTATTTCCACACCATTCAATTTCCATTTGGAGTTATTCTCATGGCTTTAACTAACGAAGAAATCTTAAACGCAGTTGCTGAAAAAACTGTTCTTGAACTTGTTGAACTTATCTCTGCTTTTGAAGAGAAATTCAATGTATCAGCTGCTGCTGTTGCTGTTGCTGCTGCTCCAGGCGCTGGCGCTGCTGCTGCAGAAGAGCAATCTGAATTCAACGTTGAGTTGACTTCTTTCGGTGCGAACAAAGTTGCTGTAATTAAAGCAGTTCGTGAAGCTACTGGCCTTGGTCTTAAAGAAGCTAAAGACATCGTTGAAGGCGCTCCTTCAGTGATCAAAGAAGCTGTTTCTAAAGAAGAAGGTGAAGAGCTTAAGAAGAAACTTGAAGAAGCTGGTGCTACAGTTACACTTAAGTAATCTTAAGGGGAGTCGATTTTTTTATAATCGACTCCAAAAAATGGCTGATGGCTCTTGGGTCATCAGCCTTTTTGCGTTACAATTATCGGCTCGATTTTTGTTTGAATGATGGGAAAACCATCGAAAACAATATAAATCAATAAAATCAAACGCTTACCAATATTTTTCCACATTTAAAAATATTGTTAAGCGTTTTAATACCACTAAAAATTGCAGCATTTGTAAAGAGTGGTGGCCATATCGGCCTGCGTAATTCCTTCTAAACCCGTTCTGCAGGCGGGTTTAGTTTACTTTCCGAGGACTCCAGATGGCATACTCATATACCGAAAAGAAACGGATCCGTAAGAATTTTGGTAAATTGCCCCAAGTAATGGATGCACCGTACTTGCTTTCGATTCAAGTCGACTCGTACCGTACTTTCCTTCAAGATGGCAAAACTCCAAAAAGCCGCGAAGATATCGGTCTCCAAGCCGCATTTCGTTCAGTTTTTCCTATAGAAAGTTATTCTGGCAATGCTGCTTTAGAATTTGTTGAGTATAGTCTTGGTAAGCCTGAGTTTGATGTACGTGAGTGTATTCTTCGCGGCTCAACTTATGCGGCACCAATGCGCGTAAAAATTCGTTTGATCATTAAAGATCGTGAAACGAAATCAATCAAAGATGTGCGTGAGCAAGAAGTCTACATGGGCGAAATGCCATTGATGACGGATAACGGTACCTTTGTGATTAACGGTACTGAGCGTGTAATTGTTTCTCAATTACACCGTTCACCAGGCGTGTTCTTTGACCATGATAAAGGTAAGACCCACTCGAGCGGTAAAGTGTTGTATTCAGCACGCATTATTCCTTACCGTGGCTCATGGTTAGACTTTGAATTCGATGCCAAAGACCTCGTTTATGTGCGTATTGACCGTCGTCGTAAATTGCTTGCGACTGTAGTGTTGCGTGCATTGGGCTATAGCAATGAACAAATCCTAGACTTGTTCTTTGAGAAAGTACCTGTCTATTTAGACATGGGTAGCTACCAAATTGACCTTGTCCCAGAACGCTTACGTGGCGAAATGGCACAATTTGACATCACTGATACTGACGGCAAAGTGATTGTTGAGCAAGGTAAACGCATTAATGCGCGTCACGTACGTCAAATGGAAGCAGCTGGTCTTGAGAAGCTTTCAGTTCCTGATGAGTACTTGTACGAACGTATTACTGCAGAAGACATCCAGCTAAAAGATGGCGATGTGATTGCTGCAAACACCTTGTTAAGCCATGAAATCATGGTGAAACTTGCAGAAGGTGGTGTTAAACAATTTAACATCCTATTCACCAATGACATCGACCGTGGTTCGTTCATTGCGGACACCTTACGTGCAGATACAACTGTTGGTCGTGAAGATGCTTTGGTAGAAATCTACAAAGTGATGCGTCCAGGTGAGCCACCGACGAAAGAAGCCGCTGAAAATCTGTTCAATAACTTGTTCTTCTCTTCTGAGCGTTATGATTTATCGCCAGTAGGTCGTATGAAGTTCAACCGTCGTTTGGGTCGTCCTTACGAAGTGGGTACAGATCAGAAATCACGTGAAGTTGAAGGTATTTTGTCTAACGAAGACATTACCGATGTACTTAAAACATTGATCGAAATCCGTAACGGTAAAGGTGAAGTCGACGATATCGACCACTTGGGTAACCGTCGCGTACGTTCAGTGGGCGAGATGACTGAAAACCAATTCCGTGTTGGTTTGGTACGTGTTGAGCGTGCTGTAAAAGAGCGTTTGTCACAAGCTGAAACAGACAACCTGTCTCCGCAAGATTTAATCAATGCGAAGCCAGTGGCTGCTGCAATCAAAGAGTTCTTTGGTTCAAGCCAATTGTCTCAGTTCATGGACCAAAACAACCCGTTGTCTGAAATTACCCACAAGCGTCGCGTATCTGCGCTTGGTCCAGGTGGTTTGACACGTGAACGTGCAGGCTTTGAGGTACGTGACGTACACCAAACTCACTATGGTCGTGTGTGTCCAATTGAAACGCCTGAAGGTCCAAACATTGGTTTGATCAACTCGCTTTCTGTTTATGCAAAATGTAATAATTTTGGCTTCTTGGAAACGCCATACCGTAAAGTGGTTGATGGTCGTGTAACCGATGAGGTTGAGTATTTATCTGCAATTGAAGAAGTGGGCACGATCATTGCGCAAGCGGACTCAAGCGTAGACCAAGATGGCAATTTAACAGAAGAATTCGTATCTGTACGTCACCAAGGTGACTTCGTGCGTATGCCGCCAGAGCGCGTGACGCACATGGACGTTTCTGCACAGCAGGTTGTATCTGTAGCAGCATCACTGATTCCATTCCTTGAGCACGATGACGCCAACCGTGCCTTGATGGGATCGAACATGCAACGTCAGGCTGTTCCGACGCTTATCGCTGATAAACCACTTGTGGGTACAGGGATGGAAGCGAACGTAGCACATGACTCAGGTGTGTGTGTAATTGCAAACCGTGGTGGTCGAATTGAATATGTCGATGCTTCACGTGTAGTCATTCGTGTGAACGAAGAAGAAATGATCGCGGGTGAAGCAGGTGTAGATATCTACAACCTGATCAAATACACACGTTCAAACCAAAACACTTGTATTAACCAAAAAGTTTTGGTGAAGATGGGTGATAAGGTAGGTCGTGGTGATGTATTGGCTGACGGTCCATCTACAGATGGTGGTGAGCTTGCACTCGGTCAGAACATGCGCGTCGCGTTCATGACTTGGAATGGTTATAACTACGAAGACTCGATCTTGCTTTCTGAGCGTGTACTTCAAGAAGACCGTTTAACTTCGATTCACATTCAAGAATTGTCATGTGTTGCACGTGATACCAAATTGGGTGCGGAAGAAATCACAGCTGATATTCCAAACGTGGGCGAAGCTGCACTGTCTAAACTAGACGAGTCTGGTATCGTTTACATTGGTGCTGAAGTGACTGCAGGCGACATTCTTGTTGGTAAAGTAACGCCTAAGGGTGAAACTCAGTTAACGCCTGAAGAAAAATTGCTTCGTGCAATCTTCGGTGAAAAAGCAGCAGATGTGAAAGATTCATCATTGCGCGTTCCATCAGGTACTAAAGGTACTGTGATTGACGTTCAAGTCTTTACCCGTGATGGTCTAGAAAAAGACGAACGTGCACAAGCGATTGAAAAAGCACAACTTGATGCATACCGCAAAGACTTGAAAGAAGAATACAAAATCTTTGAAGAAGCAGCGCGTGAACGTATTATCCGCTTATTAAAAGGTCAAGAATCTAACGGTGGCGGTACAACTAAACGTGGCGACAAACTTTCTGAAGATGTGTTGTCTGGTTTAGAGTTAGTTGATCTACTTGAAATTCAACCAAGTGATGAAGCAATTGCTGAGCGTTTAACTCAAATTCAAACTTTCTTGAAAGAGAAGAGCTTTGAAATTGATGAGAAATTCGCTGAGAAGAAACGTAAGCTTTCTACAGGCGATGAACTCACTACGGGCGTGTTGAAAGTTGTTAAAGTTTATCTTGCTGTTAAGCGTCGCATCCAACCGGGTGACAAGATGGCGGGTCGTCACGGTAACAAAGGTGTTGTATCAAACATCTTACCTGTAGAAGACATGCCGCACGATGCTAACGGTGTACCAGTAGATATCGTATTGAACCCGCTAGGCGTACCATCGCGTATGAACGTGGGTCAGATTCTTGAAACACACTTGGGTATGGCAGCCAAAGGTTTGGGTGAGCAAATTGATAAAATGCTCAAACAACAACGTGAAATTGCTGAACTACGTGAGTTCCTAGACAAGATTTATAACAAAGTTGGTGGCGAGCAAGAAGATCTTGACAGCTTAACTGATGATGAAATCTTGGTATTGGCTGGCAACTTACGTGCAGGTGTTCCATTGGCTACTCCTGTATTTGATGGTGCAGAAGAAGGTCAAATTAAAGAATTACTTGAACTGGCTGAATTATCACGTTCTGGTCAAACCGTGTTGTACGATGGTCGTACAGGCGAGAAATTCGACCGTCCAGTGACTGTAGGTTATATGTACATGCTCAAACTCAACCACTTGGTGGATGACAAGATGCACGCACGTTCTACAGGTTCTTACTCACTTGTAACGCAACAGCCGTTGGGTGGTAAGGCACAATTCGGTGGTCAGCGTTTCGGTGAGATGGAAGTCTGGGCACTTGAAGCATACGGTGCTGCATACACACTTCAAGAAATGCTCACTGTGAAGTCGGATGACGTTGAAGGTCGTACCCGTATCTATAAGAACATTGTAGATGGTAACCATTATATGGACCCAGGTATGCCTGAATCGTTTAACGTATTGACCAAAGAGATCCGTTCTTTAGGTATCAACATTGAACTGAAAAATGGTGACTAAGCATCTCCATTAAATCTCCCTAAATCCCTCTTTATAAAAGAGGGACTTTTCCCCCTTTGAAAAAGGGGGATTAAGGGGGATTAAAACTCAGTTAAAAAACAATATTTGTGACCCAGTTGGGATGTGAAAACAGCCTCCCAGCACACGGAGAAAAAAATTGAAAGACTTGCTCGATATCATGCGCAAAAAGACGGATTCAGACGGTCATGCTCCAGTAGAGTTTGACCGCATCCGTATTGGTCTTGCGTCACCAGAAATGATTAAGTCATGGTCTCACGGTGAAGTTAAAAAGCCAGAAACCATTAACTATCGTACGTTTAAGCCTGAACGTGATGGTTTATTCTGTGCCAAAATTTTTGGTCCAGTAAAAGATTACGAATGCTTGTGTGGTAAATACAAGCGTATGAAATACAAAGGCGTCATTTGTGAAAAATGTGGCGTTGAAGTAACGACTGCAAAAGTTCGTCGTGAGCGTATGGGTCACATCGAACTCGCTTCTCCAGTTGCACACATTTGGTTCTTGAAATCATTACCAAGCCGTATTGGTTTATTACTTGATATGACTTTACGTGATATCGAGCGCGTATTGTATTTCGAATCTTATGTGGTTACTGACCCAGGTATGACGCCATTTGAGAAATATCAACTTCTCAATGACGAAGAATACTTCAATGCTCTAGAAGAGCATGGTGATGAATTCACTGCGAAAATGGGTGCTGAAGCAGTTCAAGACTTGTTAAAAGACATCGATCTTGAAGCTGAAATTGCTCGTTTACGTGAAGAAATTCCACAAACAACTTCAGAAACTAAGCTGAAAAAAGCCTCTAAGCGTTTGAAGTTGATGGAAGCGTTCAAAGAGTCGAACAACAAGCCTGAATGGATGGTAATGAATGTACTGCCTGTACTTCCACCAGACCTTCGTCCGTTGGTTCCACTTGAAGGTGGTCGTTTTGCGACTTCTGACTTGAACGATCTTTATCGTCGTGTGATTAACCGTAACAACCGTTTGAAGCGTCTTCTTGACCTTGCAGCGCCAGACATCATCGTACGTAACGAAAAACGTATGTTACAAGAGTCTGTTGATGCCTTGTTAGATAACGGTCGTCGTGGTCGTGCAATCACAGGTTCAAACAAGCGTCCGCTTAAATCTTTGGCAGATATGATCAAAGGTAAGCAAGGTCGTTTCCGTCAAAACTTACTTGGTAAGCGTGTTGACTATTCAGGTCGTTCGGTGATTACCGTTGGTCCAAACCTACGTTTACACCAGTGTGGTCTTCCGAAGAAAATGGCACTTGAACTGTTCAAGCCATTCATCTTTGCAAAATTACAAGCTTCAGGTCAAGCAACCACCATTAAAGCTGCGAAGAAAATGGTTGAGCGCGAAACCCCAGAAGTTTGGGATGTACTTGCATCTGTCATTCGTCAACACCCAGTGATGTTGAACCGTGCGCCTACACTTCACCGTTTAGGTCTTCAAGCATTTGAACCGATCCTGATTGAAGGTAAAGCCATCCGTTTACACCCACTCGTTTGTGCTGCGTTCAACGCTGACTTCGACGGTGACCAAATGGCGGTACACGTACCATTAACACTTGAAGCGCAATTAGAAGCGCGTGCGTTAATGATGTCCACCAACAACATCTTGTCTCCTGCGAACGGTGAGCCAATCATCGTACCATCTCAGGACGTTGTCTTGGGCTTGTATTACATCACGCGTGATGCAATCAATGCCAAAGGTGAAGGCATGGTGTTTGCAGATACGCACGAAGTAAACCGTGCACTTGCAACGGGTCAAGTTGACTTACACGCTCGCGTAAAAGCACGTGTACACCAAACCGTAATCAATGAAAATGGTGAGCGTGAGCAACAAACTATTGTTGTAGATACGACACCAGGTCGCTGCTTGCTTTGGGAAGTTGTGCCTGAAGGTTTAAGCTTCGAGCAAATTAACCTAGAGATGAACAAAAAGAACATCTCAAAGTTAATCAACTCTTGCTACCGTAAATTAGGTCTAAAAGACACGGTTATTTTTGCAGACCAATTGATGTACTTGGGCTTCCGTCAAGCGACACGTTCAGGTGTTTCTGTGGGTATGGAAGACATGGTTATTCCACCACAAAAACAAGCAATTATTGAAAAAGCAGAAACTGAAGTTCGTGAAATTGAACAACAGTTCGAGCAAGGCTTCGTAACTGCGGGTGAGCGTTATAACAAAGTGGTCGATATTTGGGCACGTACCAACGACCAAGTTGCTAAAGCGATGATGGACAACTTGTCATTCACAACTGTGAAAAACAAACAGGGTGAAGACGAGAAGCAAAAATCATTCAACTCGATCTACATGATGTCGGATTCAGGTGCGCGTGGTAGTGCGGCACAGATTCGTCAGTTGGCGGGTATGCGTGGTTTGATGGCGAAACCAGATGGTTCGATCATTGAAACGCCAATTAAAGCGAACTTCCGTGAAGGTTTGACGGTACTTCAGTACTTCATTTCAACTCACGGTGCGCGTAAAGGTTTGGCCGATACCGCATTGAAAACAGCGAACTCAGGTTACTTGACACGTCGTTTGGTTGACGTTGCACAAGACTTGGTAATTACTGAGCCAGATTGCGGTACTTATGGCGGTTTAGTGATGACACCATTCATTCAAGGTGGTGATGTCATTGAAAACCTTGGTACGCGTGTATTAGGTCGTGTAACTGCAGAAGATGTGAAGAAAGCGGGTTCAGACGAAGTTATTCTGCCACGTAACACACTCATTGATGAAAAACTTGCTAACTTCTTAGAAGAGCAAGGTGTCGATGAAGTAAAAGTACGTTCAGTGGTATCTTGTGAATCGACCTTTGGTGTATGTGCGAAGTGTTATGGTCGTGACCTAGCACGTGGTCACTTGGTGAATCCAGGTGAATCTGTGGGTGTAATGGCTGCTCAATCGATTGGTGAGCCAGGTACACAGTTAACCATGCGTACATTCCACGTGGGTGGTGCGGCAAGCCGAACTTCTGCAGCCAATAGCGTACAAGTGCGTAACAAAGGTTCAGTACGTTTCCATAACGTGAAAACTGTACAACACGCTAAAGGTCACTTGGTATCTGTTTCACGTTCAGGTGAAATTGGTATTGCCGATGAGTTAGGTCGTGAGCGTGAGCGTTATAAACTGCCATACGGTGCGTCAATCTTGCTCAAAGATGGCGAAGCGGTAGAAGCTGGCGGTATTGTGGCGACTTGGGATCCACACACGCATCCACTTGTGACCGAAGTTGCGGGTAAAATCCGTTTCAGCCAAATTGCTGATGGCGTGACTGCAACCTCGAAAACTGATGATGCAACAGGTATGACCACAGTTGAAATCTTGCCAGTGACTTCACGTCCTGCGTCAGGTAAAGACTTACGTCCTGCTGTGGTATTAGACACTGTGGATGGTGGCGAACAGTTCTACTTCTTGCCACAGAACACGATTCTTTCTGTCCGTGATGGCGAAAATATCGGTGTGGGTGACGTTATTGGTCGTGTACCACAAGAATCTTCACGTACTCGTGATATTACCGGTGGTTTACCACGCGTTGCAGACTTATTTGAAGCACGTAAACCAAAAGAGCATGCGATTCTTGCAGAAGTGTCAGGTATCGTGAGCTTTGGTAAAGAAACCAAAGGTAAGAACCGTTTAGTGATTACACCAGATGATGGCTCTGAGATTTACGAAGAGTTGATTCCAAAATGGCGTAACATCAACGTGTTTGAAGGTGAGCATGTGAACCGTGGTGAAACCATTTCTGATGGTCCACAAAACCCACATGACATCTTACGCTTGAAAGGTGAAGTGGCATTAACCAACTACATCGTGAACGAAGTTCAAGACGTTTACCGCTTACAAGGTGTAAAAATTAACGATAAGCACATTGAAGTCATCGTGCGTCAAATGTTGCGTAAAGTTGAAATCACCGATGGTGGCGATACGAGCTTCATCAAAGGCGAACAAGTGGATTACATTCGCGTGGTACAAGAAAACCAAGCTGTACTTGCACAAAACAAGTTCCCAGCGAAGTTTGAACGTCAATTGATGGGTATCACCAAAGCATCGCTTTCAACAGACTCGTTCATTTCTGCTGCATCGTTCCAGGAAACTACACGTGTGTTAACTGAAGCGGCTGTAACAGGTAAAGAAGATGATTTACGTGGCTTGAAAGAGAACGTTGTTGTGGGTCGTTTGATCCCAGCAGGTACGGGTCTTGCTTACCACTTAGAGCGTCGTCGTCAAGAAGCTGAAGCTGCTGAATTGGCATTAGTGAATGATTTCTCTGATGTAGATCAAGCATTAAGCCAAGCATTTAGCGATGAATTTAACGATCTCTAATTCGTTTTAAAGCATCATTTAAAGACGCCTTTCGAGGCGTCTTTTTTTTTGCCAACGCTTTAGTTGCATATTTTGCTTTAATAAAGCCGCAATATTGCATATAGTGAATTAAGAACAATTTAAAAATATCAAGAAAACTAAGGGGATAGCTTATGCAATTTAGAGGACTGACACTGTGTTTATCGGCAATGCTACTGAGTGTGTCTGTTTCGGCTGCACCAATGCCAAACAGCATTGTGGTGAAAGACAAAGCCATTGTGCCTATTCTAAAAACTGAAGTGATTCGTACAGTGACAGGTGAAAAGCCTATACGCCATGTAGAAGCCACGATTTTTGAAGTGAGCAATCAGGGTAAAGATATTGTGGCAAAGGAAGTTGTTTTTGATGATGATCAAGCACAGTTTTCAGAGAAACAATTGGGTATTCCTGTGATTCAAAAAGGTGGAGTGATTGTACCAACCTCAAAAATTGAGTTGAATAAAACCCTAAAGCAGGATGGTAAAGTCATTTCTGAAGTGAAAACGATTGATGCAGAAGGCATGGAATATAAGCAGGGGCAGGCGCCAATTCATCGCACATTAAAACTGGATCGGGTCAAAACGCCTGAAAGCAAAGAAACAGTTTCTCATGCTGTGTTTACTGAAGATGGTAAAACCACACGTGATGTGGTGGTACTTGAAGAAGAGGGTACAGAATCCTTTATGATGCCTTAAGCATTTTACAGAAATACTCATATCTTACTGTGCTTGGTAACAGATTTTTCAAAGTTGATGCCGCAAGATGCACTACACTTAAAATCAACAACAGCGGGGAGACATCGCGATGAAAAAAGTATTTAGCGTATTGGCAGTTGCAACTGTATCGACCATGTTAATGGCGGGTTGTGAAAGCATGAGTTCTAATGACCAACGTATTGGTGCAGCAGCATTAGGCGGTGCCGTTGGTGGCGCAGCGGGTAACAGCGTAGGTGGTAGTGTTGGTGCAGCAGCAGGCGCAGGTGCAGGTGCAGCAGTTGGAAGTAAAACCCAAGATGGTTCTAACCGTAACGCAACCTATAGTGGAATTGGCGGTGCGATTGGTTCAATTTTAGGTAAAGAAGTGATAGGTGGTAATGCAGGCGCTGCAATCGGTGGTGCTGTTGGTGGTGGTGCTGGTGCAGCCATCGAGCAAAAGCGTTAATCTGAATACGAACAGCCATGCCATCCTACTGAAGTATTTATATTTCAGTACATCCAACGCAGAGTCTTATGATTCTGCGTTTTTTATGCGCTAGCTGAAAAATTAATGCGTTTGGATAAATTGATTGACTGCTTGAGTATAAGCATTATTTTGTCCCAATGACTTGTTGATTTCAGCATGTGAAAGTCGGACAGGCAATAACTGGGTTTGAGTTCCGAATTTCTGTGCTTGTTGAATAAATTGTCGAGCTTGAGTACAGGGTTGATCTGCACGGATGGTTGAGCACACCGCGAGAAATGCAGGTAAAGCTTGATGTAGCTGAGCTATCGGAGAAAGGGCTTTCCAGTTGGAAGGTTGATCACCAAAGGCTTGATCATAAAAACGTGCATGACGTGTTTG
>NZ_JAYJLK010000050.1:0-16123 GCF_051948795.1 Acinetobacter sp. Lyrl_1 | reverse complement strand
GAACGGTTATTTATTCGGCAAAATATTTTAAATCTGTATCATTCTTGCTCAAAATTAGCAGTATGCTTATTTTCAAATTTTAGCTACACTATTTTTATGTTCATTCGTGTTGTGTTGAAATGACTCAAAATTTAAAAATAATAACCTTGCTGTCATTTGTAGCAATGCAAACGCCTACTTTTTTGTATGCTGCACCCGCATCAAATCTTTATAGCACTACATTCTCTATTTTATCTTACGCAAAATGGGTACATGACACGCCCAAGCTCTGCGTCATAGACAATCATGCGATGGCACAACAATTCAAAAATGCCATGCACTCACATCATAACTACAGTATTCACGCTATTTCACTCAAAAATATTGCTCAAAGTGACTGCCAAATCTTAATTTTTTCCACGCTTTCTGCAGCACAAGAACAACACACCCTAAATACTCAAGTACAATTTCCAGCCCTATCTATTAGTTTGAACAATCTAGATTGTGAAACAGGCAGCGCATTCTGCATCTATAAGAAAAATCAGAATTATGCGTTTAAAGTGAATATGGAAAGTTTAACCCAGTCTAAAGTACATATTGATCCGCGGGTGTTATTGCTTGCCAAAACCACGGAGCCTAACTCATGAAGCAGTTATACTCCCCTATTACTTTGCATCAATTATTCACACGCGCACAACTCACTATTTTTGTTTTAACTTTTACAATTTGCTCTGGTATTTTTTTGGTGATCTCAACCTACACCATGAATGCTTATGCCAAAAATAGTCTGCAAAACTTATCTGCTGCGTTAAATGAGCGCATTCAGCCTGCAGTGGTTTTTAATGATCAAATGACGCTCAACAAAATTCTCTCTGAACATACGCAGCGTTATTCTATTCGGTCGATTGAAGTACTATCACCCAAACAAACGCGTATTGCTTTTATTGAGCAGCAAGACTTAGATCATTTCTCAATTCAAGCTTTATTGGATTATTTGTTTTTTAATCATCCTATTCGGCTGAGTATTGACCATGATCAGCAAAACTATGGCGAACTGGTGGTGTATGGAAACTCTAGTGACTTGGTCAGTTTCTTTTATAAAATCGTTTTAGGATTAATTTTCGGTTTTATTTTGCTTTTAATTGCTGTGTTTTGGTCAATTAATTCAATTTATCAATATCTCATGCAATCTTTAACTTCGATTGTCAGCTCGGCGCGCGAGATTAGTGCACAAAAGAATTATAAGCTACGCGTTTCAAGTTCAGATATTCAAGAACTTCATGAACTGAGTTATGCCTTTAATGGCTTACTCAATGAGATTGAACAATCCCATAAGAATTTATTGGTTGAAAATCATAAACTGCAATTTCAGTCGCAATACGACAATTTAACGCAGTTGCCAAATCGTAATTATTTTTATGAAACACTGTTTAAGCTATTTACCCAGCCTTCTGCTACGGCTGCAGTATTTTTTTTAGACATTAATAACTTTAACCAAATCAATAACCAATTTGGGCATTTGACGGGCGATAATATTTTACGTGATTCATCACATTGTCTAATTCAGATTTTGCCCTCACATGCGTTTGTTGCGCGTTTAGGTGGCGATGAGTTTGCAGTAATCTTAACTGGCTCACACTCCACTGCAGAATTAGAGGATTATTGTCAAAAGATTCATGCTTGCTATACCTCTACATTTAAGTATGAACAGCAACAAGTTTCCTTAAATGTCAGTATTGGCGTAGCATTGATTGAATATGCAAAAACTCCTGAAAATTTAATTGCCGATGTCGATCGCGCAATGCTCAAAGCCAAACGTGATCAATCAAAATGGTATATTTCACCTCAATCAAACAATAAACAGGTTCCTTATGCTTAAAAAAGTTCTGATCGGCACACTTATTCTTGTTATGGTTTCACTCAGTGCTTGCATGAGTTTGGGGAATGTCAGCTATAAGCAGGCGCGCATGCTAAAACAAGAAGGCTTTATTTTAAGTGATGATGGCTGGACCTTAGCCCTGCCTGAACGCTTGTTATTTGGTTTTGATGAATACGCCATTCAAAATAGCCAAAAAGAACGCCTCAACCAATTGGCACAACAGCTGCATAAATATGACTTGGATAAACTCAAGTTTATTGGTCACACAGACAACGTAGGTTTAGCCAGCTACAATCAAACCCTATCGGAAAAACGCGCCCAAAATGTGGCTCAGATCTTTTTAGATCAGGGTTTTGAAAGAAAAAATATTCAGGTGATTGGACGTGGTGCAACACAACCAATGGTAAGCAATGACACACCAGCAAATCGTGCCACCAACCGACGCGTCAATGTGACGATTGTGCCTTAATAAAAAAGACACTAAAACTTTTCTTATATTGAGCCTCATTCTTGAGGCTTTTTTATGCTGACCAATAACTAATACGAAATCAATTTTAAACCAACAAGGCTTTCATAAATTTCAGGCATAAAAAAACCGCTTAACGCGGTATCTTTATTGACTTAACCATTTCTACTTAGTATCTGTTCTATTTAGAAAATGGTCGGAGCAGTAGGATTCGAACCTACGACCCCCTGGTCCCAAACCAGGTGCACTACCAGGCTGTGCTATGCTCCGTTTATCTCTCAAAGAGATTGGGGTGAATGACGGGATTCGAACCCGCGACAACTGGAATCACAATCCAGGGCTCTACCAACTGAGCTACATCCACCATTATGTTTGGTTCTTTTATACCAAGCTACCAAAAAATGGCGCGCCTGACAGGATTCGAACCTGTGACCATCCGCTTAGAAGGCGGATGCTCTATCCAACTGAGCTACAGGCGCATGACCGATGATACATAATATCATGCGATACGTTGCCTTGAAGAATTGGTCGGAGCAGTAGGATTCGAACCTACGACCCCCTGGTCCCAAACCAGGTGCACTACCAGGCTGTGCTATGCTCCGATTCATCTCAGCTTTTTGTGTATCGCACATCGTGCGGTACGGTGTGCATTCTAGGCGCGACGCCCGAAGACGTCAACACCTATATTTAAAAAAAATTAAAAAAAAGCTTCAACCGTATATTTATCAAGCATTTTTGATATTTTTCAATCAATTTTAGCGTTTTAAGCTCGCACTGAAATTCAACATACGATCTAGTGGTAATTTAGCACGTTCTGCCATGGCAGGTTCAACGAATACTTCTTGATCACCTGTTTGCAATACATGCAAAATTCCATCCAATTCATTCATCGCCATCCACGGGCAGTGTGCGCATGAACGACAGGTTGCACCCTCACCTGCAGTTGGTGCTTCAATTAGAATTTTATTTGGTACAGCTTGCTGCATCTTGTAGAAAATACCGCGGTCTGTTGCCACAATTAAACGCTCGTGTGGCAAAGTTTTTGCCGCTTGAATAAGTTGCGAGGTACTGCCCACCGCATCAGCTACATCAACAACTGATTCTGGTGATTCTGGATGCACCAAGACTGCTGCATCTGGATACATGGCTTTCATATTGGCAATACCGCGTGAACGGAATTCTTCATGCACAATACACGAGCCATCCCAAAGCAGCATGTCTGCGCCAGTTTTCTTTTGAATATAGCGTCCTAAATGCTGATCTGGCGCCCAAATGATTTTTTCACCTAAGCTATCGAGGTGTTCAATAATTTCTACCGCACAGCTTGAGGTAACGACCCAATCTGCACGTGCTTTTACCGCAGCCGATGTATTGGCATAAACCACGACTGTATGATCAGGATGAGCATCACAGAAGCGGCTAAACTCATCGACAGGACAACCTAAGTCTAGCGAACAAGTCGCTTCTAAAGTTGGCATAAGAATGGTTTTTTCTGGCGATAAAATTTTGGCAGTTTCGCCCATAAATTTTACACCAGCTACGACCAACGTGGTTGCCGCATGATCACGACCAAAACGTGCCATTTCCAGTGAATCCGAAACACAGCCACCTGTTAATTCAGCCAGTTCCTGTACTTCAGGATCGCAGTAATAATGGGCAACCAAGACAGCATTGTGCTTTTCGAGTTCTGCTTTAATTTGCGCAAATTTTTCCTGCTTGGCTTGCTCACTCAAATGATGTTCTTTGGTTTCACCCAAGCGATCTAAATGCGCCTGCACAATTGATTTGGCTTCATTGGCAATTAAATTGGTCGCATCATTCATAACAACGTCTTCTCTATCTTCATGCTTGCCCGAACACAAGCTTACTCAAGTCACTGATGATATGGGGGCAATTTACTCATTCACCAGCCCTTTGCCGATTGAATGCTAAAAAAGCCTCACAACGGAGGCTTTATCACTCAATTTGAATTTTTACGAACGGTAATCCGCGTTGATCTTGACATAATCGTAAGACAAGTCACAAGTATAGACTGTATCTGTCGCTTGACCACGTCCTAAATTTACACGAATGGTCATTTCGGTTTGTGCCATGACTCGCGCGCCCGCTGCTTCGGTATAGTCGGCAGCAGCACCGCCATCTTTGCAAATTTGCACATCATCCAACCAAACCTGAATTTTTTCAACGTCTAAATTTGGCACGCCTGCATAACCAATTGCAGCAAGAATACGCCCCCAGTTTGGATCTGAGGCAAAAATAGCAGTTTTCACCAATGGTGAATGTGCAATGCTGTACGCAATATCACAACATTCTTGGGTATTGTCACCATCTTCAACACGTACCGTAATGAATTTTGTTGCACCTTCACCATCACGGATAATCAGTTGAGCCAAACGCAACATCACACGATTCAAAACATCTAATACCACAGCATAACGCGGGTCATTTTCGCTGCAAATTTCAGTGCCACCCGTCTGACCAGTCGCCACCAAGATACATGAATCATTGGTCGAGGTATCGCCATCTACAGTAATACGGTTAAACGATTGTTCTATGCTGTGTTTGAGTAATTGCTGCAAGATGTCACGTTGAATTGGTGCATCGGTTGCAACATAGCTAAGCATGGTCGCCATATTTGGGCGAATCATACCTGCACCTTTAGAAATGCCTGTCATGCTATAAGTAATACCATCTAACTCAAACTGCTCAGATGCACCTTTTGGCGTGGTATCTGTGGTCATAATACCTGTCGCAGCATCATGCCAAGCATCCTCACGTAACGATGCCAGCGCAGGCGCTAAACCAGCAACCAAGCGCTCAATCGGCAATTGCTCACCAATCACACCTGTAGAAAATGGCAAAACTTCTTGGGTAGATACACCTGCCAATTCAGCCAATTTGGCACAGGTGATTTCTGCATTTTGCATACCCAATTTGCCTGTACCCGCATTGGCATTACCTGTATTAATGACCAAATAACGCGGATTGCCTTGAGCTAAATGTGCTTTGGACACATGCACAGGCGCAGCGCAAAATGCGTTTTGAGTAAAGACACCCGCCACATTTGAGCCTGCTGCAAATTCAAAAATAACCAGGTCACGTCGGTTCTGATAACGCACATAAGCCTCTGCTGAACCAATTTTTACACCTTTGACCACATGCATGTGTGGCATAGAGACGTCACCAACTGCCATTTTGAAATTTCCAGTACAAATTTGAGAATGTCACAGCTTAGTGGAAATTGAAGAAAAAATCGAGCATCCTCCCTGCTTGATTCAACTTTTGTTAATACACAAGGTCATATATAAAAAACCAGCCCGTATGGACTGGTTTTAATCTTCAATGTAATGCATCAGCAACTAAAATTATACTGATTGAGCCTATTTGGATTATGGCGTAGTCGCAACCACGGTTTCACCCAATAAAGCCTGTTTTGCACGTTCTTGACTTGCTGCAGATAAAGCAGGATTTGCAGCCACAATACGATTTACATTGGCAGCATTCGCAGGTGCAATCGCTGCAGTATGCAACACGATTGGACGCTGATCTGGATTGGCAAAGGTATAACGAATACCTGTGCGTGGGCTTGCCACAGTCACGTGACCATTATCCACTTGTACCTGTGCAGTGGTCGCACCCACAGCAGCTTGAACTTTTGCAGGAGTTGTCGTTGTTGCCGCATTTGCAAATGCGAAAGTAGGCAAGCTCAAGGCAACAATCATTAAAGGTTGTAATACTTTTTTCATTTTTTGTTCCACACGTGGATATTGCATGTGCAACTAAATAGCATTTAATTCCAAAATCTGCAAATGCTATACACATCTTGCAAAACTATTACCACAAAGATTTTGCGCCCCAAAATACAAAAAGCAGAACCAAAGTTCTGCTTAAGTTGTAACAAGTCAGGTTTAGATTTTACCGTGACACTGTTTATATTTCAGTCCTGAACCACATGGGCATGGCGAGTTACGGCTCGCAGGCGCAACAACAGTTTGCTCAGCAGCACTATACTGTGGTTCTGATTCAAAGGTTTCGCCCGTTAAACCGTCTACATCAGCATGTGAAAGATTAAGCTGCATCGCTTCTGCTTGCGCTTGCTGTTGAGCTTCCATCGCTGCCAATTCTTCAGGTGTTGGGACATGCACACGCGAAAGATCGGTCACGACATCGGCTTTAATCACACCCAACATATTCACAAATAAGTTAAAGGCTTCTTTTTTGTACTCTTGCTCAGGGTTCTTTTGTGCATAACCACGTAAATGAATCCCTTGACGCAAATAGTCCATAGCCGCCAAATGATCTTTCCAATGACGATCAAGTGAACTGAGCATAAAGTGGCGTTCTAACATCGCTGCAGATTCATCACCCATTTGCTCACGACGTGCACGATAACGTGTGACAATTTCATCGGCAATACGTTCTACTAAAGCTTCTTCATCTAGGCGACGATCATCTTCAAGCCATTGGTTAATTGGTAATTCGATACCTAAATCATCACGCAAGGCACGCTCTAAACCATCAATATCCCATTGGTCATGAATTGATTCTGGTGGAATATAATTGGCGATCATACCTGTGACCACTTCACGGTGCATTTCTTCAATATAGTCTTGCAGCGTGCTTTCTGCCAGAATATCATCACGCTGTGAATAAATGATCTTACGTTGTTCGTTGTTTACGTCATCGTATTTCAACAAGTTTTTACGGATGTCGAAGTTACGTGCCTCAACTTTACGCTGTGCATTTTCGATAGAGCGTGACACCATTTTGTGTTCAATCGCTTCATCTTCCTGCAAGCCCATAGCACGCATCATTGCTACAACACGATCACCTGCGAAAATACGCATTAAGTCATCTTCGAGTGACAGATAGAAACGTGACACGCCTGGGTCACCCTGACGACCTGCACGACCACGCAACTGGTTGTCAATACGACGCGATTCGTGACGTTCTGAACCAATAATGTGTAAGCCACCTGAACTTAACACCATGTCATGGTTTTGTTCCCACTCTGCCTTTAAACGCGCTTCATCTTCAGGAGTTGGGTTTTCAATTTTGGCTAGCAAAGCTTTCCAGTTACCACCTAGCAAAATATCTGTACCACGACCCGCCATGTTCGTGGCAATAGTCACCGCACGTGGTGAGCCTGCTTGCGCAATGATGTCAGCTTCGCGTTCGTGTTGCTTCGCATTCAATACTTCGTGCTGAATACCTGCTTCACGCAGTTTATCCGATAAAATTTCTGAAGCTTCAATGGTCGCTGTACCAATCAGAATTGGTGCGACACCCGCTTCATGCACGCGTTGAATTTCTTGAATAATCGCGTTGTATTTACCAGTACGGTTTAAATAAATTAAATCGTTTTGGTCATTACGAATCATTGGTCGGTGCGTTGGAATGATGACGACATCTAGACCATAAATTTCTTTCATTTCTGCAGCTTCAGTGTCTGCAGTACCCGTCATTCCCGAAAGCTTTTTGTATAAACGGAAATAGTTCTGGAAGGTTGTGGTCGCTAAAGTCTGGTTTTCAGGCTGAATTTCTAGACCTTCTTTCGCTTCTACCGCTTGGTGCAAACCTTCTGACCAGCGACGGCCAGGCATGGTACGACCTGTGTTTTCATCGACAATAATCACTTCACCATCATGGATGATGTAATGCACGTTGCGTTGATACAAGAAGTGCGCACGAATAGCTGCAGATACGTGATGCACCAAATTCAGGTTAGATGCAGAATACAGACTTTCGCCTTCTGCCAATAAACCCATTTGAATTAATTCATTTTCTACCGTTTCATAACCAATTTCGGTCATTTCTACAGTACGTTGTTTTTCATCAATCCAGAAATGTCCACCATCGGCTACTTTTTCTTCTTTTTGTGCATGCAATTTTGGCGGAATGGTGTTGATTGCTGCATATAACTGCGATGAGTCATCACTTTGACCAGAAATGATTAATGGGGTACGTGCTTCATCAATTAAGATCGAATCGACTTCGTCAATAATGGCATACGTCAGGCCACGCTGTTTTTTCTCACTCAGTGAGAACACCATGTTGTCACGCAAGTAGTCGAAACCAAATTCGTTATTGGTACCGTAAGTAATGTCTGCACGATAAGCCTGTGCTTTTTCAGTCGGGTCTTGCATGGAGTAGATAATGCCAATGCTTAAACCTAAAAACTCAAATAAAGGACGGTTGAGTTCAGCATCACGCTGTGCCAAGTAGTCATTTACAGTGATGACATGCACGCCCTGACCACTCAAAGCATTCAGATAACAGGCCAAAGTTCCCATCAGGGTTTTACCTTCACCTGTACGCATTTCTGCAATTTTACCTTCGTGCAAGGTAATACCACCAATCAACTGCACGTCATAGTGACGCATGCTCATGACGCGTTTGGCCGCTTCACGACATACCGCAAATGCTTCTGGTAATAATTTATCTAAACTTTCGCCTTTGTTATAACGTTGTTTGAATTCTTCGGTTTTTGCAGATAAGTCTGCATCGCTTAAGGCAGATATCGTCGGCTCGAGCGCATTAATCTTGTCTACGATTTTACGCATGCGTTTGAGTTCGCGCTCATTTTTAGTACCGAAGATTCCTCCGATCAGACTTGCCAACATGAATAAACTCTCTAAATCTTGCTTGTCAAATAAATAGGTTTTTCTTAGTGGTTATTATGGTGCTAGAAATTTGAAGTACAAGGGTTTTGCACAAAAACCTATTAAAAATTCCAATCTCTACTTGCCATTTCTCGCTGCTAAGTGGCAGTTAATGTAACAAATTTCGAGCGGGCGATATATAGCAATAGCACATGAATCTATTTTGAAAAAGCAATAAAAACCACACCACTTATTCTATTTATTCATAAGAACATACAAAAACACTATTTATTTTTGCAAAAGAAATAACGCATAGTAGTGTTCATTCAACCTACAACACAAAACATTAGAGGCACAGCATGACCATTCGCTTAGGTGACACCGCACCCAACTTTACACAAGATTCAAATGAAGGCCAGATTGATTTTTATGAGTTTTTAGGTGACAGCTGGGGGATTTTATTTTCACACCCTGCCGACTACACCCCTGTCTGCACCACAGAATTAGGCTTTACCGCAAAACTTAAAGATGAGTTCAGCAAACGTAATGTTAAAGCGATTGCCCTTTCTGTAGATGATGCAGAATCTCACAAAGGCTGGATTCAAGATATTAACGAAACTCAAAATACGACAGTTAATTTCCCAATTCTTGCCGACCAAGATCGTAAAGTGTCTACTTTGTATGATTTTATTCACCCGAATGCCAGTGAAACACTGACTGTACGCTCACTGATCATTATTGATCCGAATAAAAAAGTACGTTTGATCATCACTTATCCTGCATCTACAGGGCGTAATTTCCATGAAATTTTACGTGTGATTGACTCATTGCAACTGACTGACAATTATAAAGTTGCAACCCCTGCTAACTGGCAAGATGGTGAAGATGTGGTCATTGTGCCTGCCATTCAGGACGAAGCAGAGCTTAAAGAACGCTTCCCAAGTGGATATAAAGCCATCAAGCCTTATTTACGTTTGACCAAACAACCGAACCGCACTTAATTAAGTGTTACATGAGCAAGCCTATCTTCGGATAGGCTTTTTTATGCTCCAATTCCGTTAATCCGATTGTGATTGGCGACACACAACAGATCAGGTATAAGCAAAATAACATTCATAAAAAAACGTCATTTTGTGATCTACAACATTCATCATTTACATTGCGGCACGTTTTGCCCAATCTGTGCGCCTTTATTTGGACAACAAGGTTGGCAGGCAAAATTGGTCTGCCATTGTCTATTATTAGAAACAGATCAAGGCTTGGTCTTGGTCGATACAGGCTTAGGCGTTGAGGATTATTTACATCCCAAACAGCGTTTAGGCACATTACTGACCCATACCGCTCGGATTCAACACGACTTAAGCCAGACCGCACTCAAGCAAATCCAGCAACTTGGTTATCAGGCCAGTGATGTGCAACATATTTTGGTATCGCATTTGGACTTTGATCATGCGGGTGGGATTGCTGATTTTCCAAACGCGACTGTGCATATCCTCGCGAGTGAATACAAGGCAGCCTGCAATTTAAAGTCTTTAAAAAATCGCATGCGTTATAAACCTAAGCAATTTCAGCAACATACTCATTGGGATTTTTTAGAACCAACCCGAGGTGAAGCTTGGTTTAATTTTAATCGTGTGCAAGGTTTAACAATTTTTAAGGATGAAATTTTACTGATTCCTTTGCCTGGACACTCCGCTGGTCATTGTGGCATTGCCATTCGGCAGGCACAGGGCTGGTTATTTTTCTGTGGCGATGCTTATTATGCGCAAGCACAGCTAGACCCTAAACAATGCTTCCCAGCACTACATACAGTTGAGTATTTGTTTGCAGAAAATAATTTAATGCGTTTAAAGACTTTAGCGAATATTCAGCATTTGGCTCAAACTGCACCACAAGTTGAGATTATTTGCGCACATGATCCAATTGCCTTAGCGCAATATCAAATACCAAAAGCCTAAATAAAAAAGGATTTAACCTGAAAGATTAAATCCTTTTTTAATAAACATCTTGATCGAATGATCTAGTCACGTTTATCTAACGGCACCCAATCAATCACCCATGCCGACGTCATATTTAAACTAGGGTCTGCGGTAATTTTTTTACGGGTCGCATCTGCTGCATCACGGTCTTTAGATGGCCCTACCATAATCCGCACGCCTTTAGAAGTTGGACTTTGAGTGACTTTATAACCTTTGGCTTTTAATTTAGCTGCCAAAGCATCGGCATTGGCTTGGTTGGCTGCCAAAGCCACTTGTACCATCCACTGCTTATCGCCTTCTTCCAGAAGCTTACGTGCTTTTTCTGCTTCAGCCTTTTTCTTAGCGGCTTCTTCAGCTTTACGCTTTTCATCTGCTTTACGTTTTTCTTCAGCAGCCTTACGTTCTGCTTCTTTTTTCGCTTCTGCCGCTTTGCGCTCTTCTTCCGCTTTACGTTTTGCATCGGCTTGGCGTTGTTCTTCCGCTTTGCGCTTCTCTTCCGCAATTCGTTTTTCTTCAGCTAGTCGTTTTTCATCTGCAGCTTTTTTCTCTGCGGCACTACGCTCTTGTGCTGCTTTTTGCTCTGCAGCTTTCTTGGCATCTGCTGCCTTTTGCTGCTCTAACTTCTTTTGCTGAGCGGCTTTTTCATCAGCCAAACGTTTTTGCTTGGCCTGTTCATCTTCTACCAGTTCAGGTGGAATATTGTCTGAGCTTTGCTGCTGACCTGAACGCAGGGCATTTAAAGCTGCGTATTCTTCTGCTGCTTTACGTGCTGCTTCAGCTTCAGCCTGTTGCTGCATTGCCAAAAATTCGGCTGCACGCGCTTCTTGCTCCGCTACTGCTTTTTCACGCGCACGGCGCTGCTCTTCAAGCAGACGCTGCTCGGTTTGCACATCGACAGTTAAAGGTTGCAATTGCACCATTTCTGCCTGATTGGCATTTTTATGTTGAACTTGTTCGGCTTGGCTTGGGGTTTTCACATTATTTTGATGTATTTCTTCTTGCCCTTTTAAAAGCAATGCTGCCAATAAAACACCACCACCTAATAAAACAACGCCACCCATCCAGCGCTGTTTGTTATTCATTGACATTCTTCCAAATACTCCCATACCGCTTCTAAGGTATGAAATGATCCACATACCAAAATCAGCTGATTATTTTTTGTTTCATCCAGTGCTGATTTAAAAGCCAATTGTATACTGTCGAAGTGTTGTATTGTTTCGCCTTGCAAAGCCTGATCCAAAACCGTGATCTCTGCCGCACGAGGCACATTTAATGTGGCAATTTTCCACATTACGACACTATCTTTCAATAACTCAACCACAGAATTTATATCTTTATCTGCAAGCATTGAAAAAACACTGACCACTTCAGTGTACTGTTTATTGTAAT
Source organism: Acinetobacter sp. Lyrl_1 (assembly GCF_051948795.1). Taxonomy (NCBI): domain Bacteria; kingdom Pseudomonadati; phylum Pseudomonadota; class Gammaproteobacteria; order Moraxellales; family Moraxellaceae; genus Acinetobacter; species Acinetobacter sp. Lyrl_1. Next base: position 3,829 of record NZ_JAYJLK010000050.1, on the reverse strand, counting down.
TTAAGAAATTGCGCAATTGCTTTAACAAAAATTCAACGCCATGCGGGTTATGTCCTGCATCAAAAATCACGGTTTTGCCCTGAATTTGACGAATTTCAAAACGTCCCGCCAATTTGGCCGTTTGAATACCTTGTGCAATTGCATCTTGGGTGATTTCTAAACCACTGTGCAAGACTGCTGCCACAGCCGTTGAAATATTATCAAGTGCCAAGCTGCCTGCTGGAAGTTTTAAGGTGCAGCCCGATGCAGCAAACATCCACGACTCACCATCTTGCATGTCCCGATAAAAATAATCACGATTCAGGGTAAACAATGGTGCATTACAAGCTGCTGCCTTATCTTGAATAGCTTGAGGCAAATCTTGCTGACCTGCAAAAATGACAGGAATGTTAGGACGAATAATGCCTGCTTTTTCATAGGCAATTTTTTCGATGCTATCGCCTAACCAATCGACATGGTCTAAACCGATATTGGTAATAACCGCCACATCTGGATTAACGACATTGACCACATCTAAGCGTCCGCCTAAACCGACTTCAAGCACCCACACATCGCAGTCACGTGCTTTAAAAATCACAAAGGCTGCCAAAGTCGTGGCTTCAAAGAAAGATAAACTCAGATCGCAATCACGTCGTGCTTGATCGACTTGCACAAAAGCATCAATCAAACTTTGGTCATCGACCTCGACACCTGCTAATTTGACCCGTTCATTAAAACGGTAAATATGCGGCGATTGGTACAACCCAACCCGATAGCCCTGCGCATTTAAAATAGCCGCTAAAGTGGTTGTGGTTGAGCCTTTGCCATTGGTTCCCGCAACCGTAATGACTTTAGCTTTAGGATGGGTTACACCCAATTTTTCTGCAACGGGAATGACCCGTTCCAAACCTAAATCAATACCCGTAACGTGAACATGGCTCCAATAATTGAGCCATGTGTTTAAATCATCGGTTGCAAGAGGTGCTGTGTTCAAGGCAAGTTCATCAGTTTCGCAAGAATACGATAAACTGTATCACGTAATGCATGACGATGGACAATTTGATCGACCACACCATGATCAAGTAAGTATTCTGCACGTTGGAATGGTTCTTCCAGTTTTTCACGTACAGTTTGCTCAATGACACGTTTACCCGCAAAACCAATCATCGCTTTAGGTTCTGCAATGTGTACATCACCCAACATTGCCAATGATGCAGTTACACCACCGTATACAGGATGAGTTAATACTACGATGTACGGCAAGCCTGCTTCTTTCATGCGTTGAATTGCTGCAGAAGTACGCGCCATTTGCATTAATGACAACATGCCTTCTTGCATACGCGCACCGCCCGATGCTGCGAAGCAAATTAACGGTTGTTTTTGCTGAATCGCACGTTCAGCAGCTTGCACAAAACGGTCACCCACTACGGTACCCATTGAGCCGCCCATAAAATCAAACTCAAATGCACAAGCAATGACTGGCATATCTTTTAATAAGCCCTGCATCACCACTAAAGCTTCGGTTTCACCCGTTTTCTTTTGCGCTTCAGTCATACGCTCAGGATAAGCTTTGCTGTCTACAAATTTGAGTGGGTCTTTGGCAGAGAATTCTTGACCTAATTCGTTTTGTACTTGGTCAAAGAACCAAGTTAAACGCTCACGCGCTTTCATGCGTAAATGTTCATCACATTGTGGGCATACATAAGCGTTGAATGACATTGCCGTACGTGTCACCAAGGCATGACATTCTGGACATTCAATCGTTGGTTCAGTAAAGATCGCTTTTAACGCTTGTTGCTCATCTGGTGTTTCAATACCAGGTACACCACGTGCAGTCCACGGCGTCGATGGGCTTAGAATTTTCCCTGTTTTCACTTCTTGACTCATACTAACTCATCGAGCGCAGCTCGAAGCTCCTTCACTTTATTAACCGTTGCAATGACGGCTTGTTCTGGTGCTAAGCTCGCAAATTGTTTTACAAAAGCACTTCCGAGAATGACTGCGTCGGCAGCCGCGCCCATTGCTTTGGCAGATGCAGCATCACTGATGCCAAAACCCACACCCACAGGCACGTTGGTTACAGCTTTAATCTGTTGGATGCGGGTTGCTGCTTCTGCAACATCAAGTGTTGCTGCACCCGTCACGCCTTTCAAAGAAACATAATAAATAAAGCCACTGGCTTGGTTTGCAACAAATTGAATACGCTCTGGTGTAGAAGTTGGCGCTAACAAGAAAATTTGATTCATCCCATATTTATTCAGGACTTCATCAAATTCTTGGGCTTCTTCAGGTGGTAAATCGACCAGAAGTACACCATCGACACCACAGTCATGTGCATATTCAACAAACTTTTCATAACCAATGACTTCTACAGGGTTTAAATATCCCATCAATACCACAGGAGTTTCCTGATCTTTTTGACGGAACTCTTTGACCATGTTTAAAGCATCTAGCGTATTGGTTCCACCTGCCAACGCTCGCTCTGCAGCGAGGGCAATTACTGGACCATCAGCCATTGGGTCTGAAAACGGCAAACCTAATTCAACGACATCTACCCCTGCCTCGACCATTTGATGTAACAACGGAACTGTGACTTCTGGATGAGGGTCACCTGCCATAACATAAGAAACCAAGGCCTTACGCTGTTGAGATTCAAGCTGTGCAAATCGTGTGGCTAAACGTGACATAGGGTTGTATTTTCCTTGAATGATTAAAACTGAGACATTTGCTATTGTAGAAATACAAATTGACCCATTGTAACGCTATTTTTTACTCAATGAATAGCGCACAGGCATGAGTTGCTGCATTTCTGTTTGCAAAACGATTTATTCAGAACAACCGCGAGGCTACATTTACTGATATTTGCGCTTTTTTCTCAATGATCAAAGATGCCTAATTTTGCCTGCTTATCGGTTTTTGAAACTTGCTCAATCGTGCTTTTAAATTTAAAAATATTGATAAAAATAAACAACTTCAGGTTTTATCTTAGGCTTTATCAACCTTGCAAAAGCTGATTCGGTCATGGCTACACACAGCTTATTTTCAATCTCTTAGCGCGAAATCACCTGTTGATAATGAGCCAATCCATACTATTTATGGCGTATTTTGCTGTAGAGAAAGTGCATCCTCAGCTTGCTGCAACTGCTGTTTACGTTTTAGCAAGGTCTGTCCTGCACAGGCTTTATAGGCACGCGCCAAAGCCGATTGGTCTGAATAACCCAACAACTGTGCAATATCGCTTAAACTCACATTTTGTCGCAGTAAGTTTTCACAGCGCTGCATCCGTTCTATTTCCAGAATCTGTTTAAAACCCGTACCTTCCTGTTTAAGCTGACGCTGTAACGTCCGCCCTGAACGAAATAAACGCTGTGCCACCCATTCAATGCTCGGCACTTGCTGTTCATAACGTAAATAATGCGCCACCTGCTCTTGGACTTGCTGCTGCACGGTTTCTAATTGTGGTTTTAACGCAATCGCATCTTCAGCTTGTTTGGTGAGTAAATGAATTAAAGAGGGATCGGCTTGCTGTGGTTTTAAACTGAGGCTTTCTAAATTTAAAACAATTTGATATTCCGCTTGCTTAAATAAAACCTTACAACCATAAAACTTTTCATAATGCAGCATCGCCATACGCGGTGCATGGGCAAAATGAATCTCCCGTATCGGAGAGTGTTGAAAATCAAAAATTTGCATGGCCAATTGAGTCATACAGGCAAAAGTCATTTCATGAACCAAGCTGTATTTTTCATCCACCAATGGCCATGATAAATATAAAGCATCTGATTGTTGTTCCAGTCGCATTGGTACGGCTGCCGTACCATCCACCACCAAGCGACTAAAACGCATCATA